>NZ_JAPVZJ010000004.1:0-122781 GCF_041432295.1 Streptococcus sp. 27098_8_109 | reverse complement strand
GAGCTGTTATTTTCAACTCTTACTATTATACAGACTTTTTCTGACTTGTCAACAACTTTTTAAAACTTTTTATGTTTTTTTGTATGACTCCCTAATGAGTACGGATATCAAACTCCTTAAACACAATACGTAAGTCTCTCAATACTCTTTGACGCCCTCGGAAGCGTTCATGTCTTAAGACGCGTTCTAACTCTTCTTGTTTGTCTTTACTTTGTTTGTTTCTATAATCTCTTAGTGTCTCATGAAAGAGATAATACTCATCTAGCCACATACCTCCCTCACTGATACGATGACTAATCTCACCTACTTCTTCATAGGGTTCTTTATCATATCTACGCTTCTGGCTTTCCTGCTTACGGATATAGTCTAGGATCCGATTACGGAATTTAGTTTTGAAGTATTTACGTAAGCGTGGGATATCTTCTACTAGCTCTTCTTCTCTACTAATCAATTCATGTAAGCAGAGCATGCCCTCTTGGTCCCAATCAGTTAACTCCCATAAATGCAAGTAATATTCATTTCTACTCTTATACACAATTCCCTGGACTTCTTTATATAATTCTTTAAACATAACGTCCCCCTTTCTAGATACAGTCTAACAAATCAAGAAGATAATTGGGATATTTCACCTATTCTGTCCCCTACACCGTCTCAACTGCATAAAAAAGAGAGGTTTTGCCTCTCTTGGGGTTATTTTTCATCATTCATTTTTGACTTTACTTCATCATAAGATAATGCATGAGATTCCTCTTCGACTGTTTCAGGCATCTTTCCTGTTTCATAAAGAGCTTTAATTTGTGTACTATCCAATGTTTCGTATTTCAATAATGCTTCTGCAATCAACTTGTGAGTTTCACGATTTGACTGAATAATTTCAGCAGCTTTATTTCGTGCTTCATTTAATAATGAACGAACTTCTTCGTCAATTTCATAAGCTGTTTGTTCTGAAATTGATTTTTGAGGACTCTGTGCACCAAACATAGCATGGTTTCCTTCATATTGTACTGGGCCAAGTTTTTCACTCATACCGTACTCTGTAACCATTGCACGCGCCATTTGTGTCGCTTGTTCAAAGTCGTTTGAAGCTCCTGTAGTTTGGACATTAAAGATAATTTCTTCAGCTACACGTCCACCCATTAAGCCAGCCAATTGCTCTTTCATATCTTCTTTAGAAAGAAGCATTTGGTCTTCCTTAGGAAGTGCAATCATGTAACCACCTGCACGGCCACGTGGTACAATTGTAACCTTATGGACAACGCGGGCATTCGATAAGACTAGACCAACAATGGTATGTCCAGCCTCATGGTAAGCAACCAATTCACGTTCTTTTTGTGAAACTGTCTTATCTTTCTTAGAAGGACCAGCAATAACTCTATCTTCTGCTTCATCAATATCTGAGGCATCAATTATCGATTTATTGCGACGAGCAGCGACTAAAGCAGCTTCATTCAATACATTCTCTAAATCAGCACCAACAAAACCTGGAGTTTGTTGAGCCACTAATTTCAAATCAACATCTTCTGCTAAAGGCTTGTTCTTAGCATGAACTTTCAAGATTGCTTCGCGACCTTTAACATCAGGACGGCCAACCAAGACTTTTCTATCAAAACGTCCTGGACGCAGAAGGGCAGGATCAAGTACATCTGACCGGTTTGTCGCAGCGATAACGATAATCCCTTCATTTCCCTCAAAACCGTCCATCTCAATCAAGAGTTGGTTCAAGGTTTGCTCACGTTCGTCATTACCTCCACCAAGACCGACTCCACGTTGACGTCCAACAGCATCAATTTCATCGATAAAGATAATAGCTGGTGCTGCTTTTTTGGCATCTTCAAAAAGAGAACGAACACGACTAGCTCCAACTCCGACAAACATTTCTACAAAGTCAGAACCTGAAATACTAAAGAAGGGAACACCTGCTTCTCCGGCTACTGCCTTAGCAAGCAAAGTTTTACCTGTTCCCGGAGGTCCCTCCAAAAGGACACCTGCTGGAATACGAGCCCCAAGTTTTGTAAATCTTTTTGGATCTTTTAAGAATTCAACAACTTCAACTAGTTCTTGTTTTTCTTCCTCAGCTCCAGCAACATCTGAAAATCTTACTTTAATATCTTCTTTATTTGCAGCTTTAGCCTTACTACGTCCAAAACTCATCGGGTTACGGCTATTATTTCCTCCCATATTTCCCATCATAGAGAATAGGAAGAAGAAAAGAATACCGAATGGCACAATGGATACAAGAATATTAATCCACATACCACTCGAACTTTCATGCTTAATAGTTACTTCCGCTTTATGGTCAGAAGCAAGCTTTTGCAATTCTGATACTGTAGTATCTGAAGGAAGAATAATACTTGAAAATTTCTCTACTGTTGTAGCAGATGGAGAAAAGAACTGAATGCCTGTTTCTTCTTTACTTGTTTTAGGATTTTTATAAACACCTGAAACTTCGATAACACTGCCATTTGGTTGGTAAGTTAATTCTTTTACATTGTCATCGGTAATTTCTTTTACCAATTCTGTATAATTAATTTGCTCACTTTTCCCTGCAACACTACCTGTACTAAAATACTGGTAAGCTGTAACTAGGAAAAAAATAAGTAATAACCATAGAAAAGGATTTTTAATTAAACCATTATTTTGTTTTTTCATTAAAAATTGTTCTTTCTAATTTGAATATACTTCTTCTTTCAATACTCCAACATAAGGAAGGTTACGATAATTTTCTTTGTAGTCTAAACCATAACCTACTACAAACTCATTTGGAATAGTAAAGCAGGTATAGTCAGCCTCAATTTCTACAACACGTCCCTCTGGTTTATCCAATAAGGTTGCAATCTTAACAGAAGCTGCATCTCTTGCAATAAACATATCTCGCAAATTCTTCAAAGTTTGACCTGTATCAATGATATCTTCTACAAATAAAACATGTCTTCCTTTGATATCTTGAGTCACATCTTGCTTGATATTGATGACACCGCTACTTGCTGTTCCACCATGATAGCTAGAAACCATCATGAAGTCCATTTCAATATGTGTGTCGATATGTTTGACCAATTCAGCCATAAAAGGAATAGATCCTTTTAAAATCCCAACTAAAATTGGATTTTTTCCTGCATAGTCTTTAGTGAGTTGAGCACCTAATTTTTTAGCAGCTTCTGTAATTTCATCGTGTGAAACGAGGATTTTTTTAATATCGTTTTCTAACATTTTTTTACCTATCTATTTTTTCTATATAAAGTACAGTGTTCATTATATCATTTTTCGTGTTTTTACTCAAATTACTGGTCGCAATTCCCAAAATTGAGACAATTTCACCAAATTGCTCAATAATCAGAGCTGATTTTCGCTTTTCCATAGGGATTTTCAAATCAATAAATAGACGTCTGAGTTTTTTTCTATGACCATTTTGAATCAAAAAATCTCCTGTTTTTCGATGACGAATGTGTATGGATGTTTCCCGTGAAACAGGTACCTGCTGAATTAATTCACCTTCTAAAGGAAGTCCAAAGGAAAATAAATAACCCTGGTAGGATACCTGATTTTGATAGTGTAACACAAGTTCATCTTCCTTTTCATCAGACTGAGGACTGATTTTACAAATCCGAAACTGTTGATACTCTTTTACTAATTCATAACCATTTTTAAGCGGATGACGATACTGGCTTTTAGTTTTTAAAATTTTTCTAACTTCTTCAAACTGAGCTTTTGTAAGATTCAAATCTGGAAAACGATTCAGATAAGTTTGAAGTAAAACTCTTTGTGTCGACTCAGAGTAAGACAATAGCTGATCTAAATTTTCTACATCAATATTCTTTGATAATTCAGCTATAGCTAAGTCATAATCTAAAATTTCATTGCCGATGCTTAAGATTGCATCTCTAAATCTAGGATTTTCTTTTTCTAATTCTGGTAAATAAGAGTTTCGAATACGATTGCGAAAATAATGATTTTCCTGATTTGATGTATCTTCAAAGTGAAAAATTGGTGGAAAGTCTTTTTTCTGAAAATGCAAGAAGGGACGAATGATTTCTATCTCTCCGACTACTTGCTTCTCCTTAATTCCTGATAGATAGCGCAAACGAGTTCCTCGAATCAAGCGCATTAAAATCGTTTCCACCTGATCATCAGCATGGTGGGCAGTGACTAAAGCTGTCGCACCTGTCTTTTTCATGACCTCTTGAAAAAAATCATAACGAAAATGTCGAGCACGCGCTTCTGAAAATTCACCTAAAAAATTACTGATATAAATAGGAAGCTCTGCTTCAGCAGCTAACTTCCTTAATTCCTGTTCTTCCCAATCTGATTCTACTCTCTGCTTATGATTCACATGAGCTAGAATCAATTCAATTTCTAATTCTTTTTGATACGTAGATAACACCTTAAATAGAAACATAGAATCTAATCCACCAGAAAGAGCTAGCACCACCTTAGCATGCTTTTTGAAATATCCCTTCTTGAGAAAATGATTTAAAAAATCTTGTTCCCTCATTTTAGAACCTCATAAACATCCTTGGCTATCTTAGAAATCGTATCATAATCAGAATTTTTAGTGAAAATAGAAAGAATAAATGGAGAATCTGCATAGACAACACCCGTATCATGCTTAAATTCATCCGCATCTCCAATTTTATGAGCTACTTTAACAGAAACACCTTTGGCAATTCTCTCATTATCAAAATCTGTTTTAGTCAAAGAATCCAATACAAATCCATTTTGATTATAAATAGCCTCCATGACCTTCCCAGCCATCTTAGAAGAAATCAATTTTTCTTTGGAATCCCAATCATCTCCCATAATAGCAGACATCTGGGATTTAAATGTGGCATCAGATTGGTTTGAAATGTAATATCCCAATAAATTATGAGCTACATTATCAGATTCTTTTGATACTTTCGTAATTAAATCCTTTAGAGAATACTCTTTATTATCCTCTTTTTTAGGAAGGCTACCACTTCCCTCTGGTTTATAAGAACCTGGAAAATCATTGACTGCAGATACGTATTTTATAGTCGTGTCTAACTGATAAAGCCCCTCATTTATTTTTTCTTGCGCATAATAGAGATAAGGTAATTTTAAAACACTAGCTGCATACATCTTTTCATCTTGATTGATACCAGCCTCTTTTCCAGTAGTCAGTTGCTTAACATAAATAGAAAATGAATCCTTCTGATATTTTTCCGATAACATTTCTTGGACTTTACTCATCCGATTATCTTCTTCAGAAGTTGATTCTTTAGCTGCCCATCCAGCCTGATCAATATGTAGAAATTCTCTTCCTTCTACAAACATGGTCTTATCAATTGATACTTGCGAATAAGCTGATAAGGATGATTTCACTTCTTTTAAGTCATAAGGACTATTGTACAGTTTAAAATCAGATTCTAACCATACTTTTTTTATTGTTGGAGTTACCTCTGATTGATCATATAAAAATCGTTTGTCTGCAGCAATAAATTGATGGTTTGATAACTTAAATACTGGAATCCCTTGTTTATTCAAGCGCCACTCGGTTATTTGAAAACTTGTTTGGGGAGTCAATTTTCCAGATTCCACCACTAAATCTTCATTCGCATAAACAGGAACCTCTCCATAAACCATGGGAGAACTTAATTTTTCTCTAAAATAAATACCAAAGTCAGATTGTGAAAGGTAATAAATTTCTTTTGAAGTATAGACTACTTCTTTTTCTGTGCTAACGACTTTTGAAATGATCAAAAAACTCGGTAACAACAAAATAATTAAGAATTTACGCATTCTTCCTTTCCTTTTCTTCTTGTAAACGCAATAATTGATTTTTATCAACCAACTCTTCCAGCTTTTCATCCGATAGACTCAAAAATTGCTCTATTACATCTAATAAATTTTCCATTTTATCACCTTGGGAGCAAGTCAGGAATCGTATAAACAGCTTCCCGATTCTTAGAATAATAATATTTTGCACGCATGTATTTAGCAGCGTAATCTTCATCTTTCAACTTTGTAGCAAAAGCTGTCTCTTTCTCCTTTTCCTCACTCAAGGTTTGATACTGAGTTTGCAAATCTGATAACTGTTGACGTCTTTGGAGTAATTGGTGATAGCTTTGAGCAAGATTATAAGTTGGTAAAATGAACAATAAAATCATCAAAATCAGAACCCAACCCATGAAACGATTACGTTTTTGTCGTTCTTTCATCAGATAGCGACGACGTTGGTGTTCATTTTGAATAAAAGAATTATTCAATTGTACGATATTTTTAGACATTTTCTTCTACCCGTGTTTCACTGATAATTTCATACATGCCTGCTGCATCTTCTTTTTTTGTACTATCTTTCATCTCCAGTACTTTTACAAGTAGCAACTTATTTCCAAAACGAATTTCAACTTGGTCATTAACTTTCAAATCCGTTGAACTTTTTGCCAAGATTCCATTTACCTTGATTCTGCCTTTATCTGCTACTTCTTTTGCGACTGTACGACGCTTGATAATTCTTGATACTTTTAAATATTTGTCTAATCTCATTTTTATTACCTCAAATTATTATTGTATCATTTTTATCTACTTTATAGAAGAAAAATGTTAAAGGGAATTGCCTTCTTTCGACACTTTTATCTCTAATAAACTTTCTCCAAAAATGAGTAGACCTTCTAAAATTTCATAGTCCTTCTTGTTTCGAACATCAAATACAACTTCCATTAATCCCTTATTCTCAGCTATGGCTGCTTTTAAATTCGTTGCGGATAAAGCTTTAAAATAATCTTGAGCCAAAAACAGTCGTTGAGTGACTTTTTCAAATTGAACTGTAATCTTATTCTCTTTTCTTTCTACACGTTGAACAAAGACCTTGTCCAAATATGACTTGACTAAACCAATCTCTAAAAGATAAGCAACCACATCTGGGTATTCTCCAAAACGGTCCATCAGCTCTTCTTGTAACTCCTCATAATTGACACGGTTGTCAATTTGACGAATTTTCTTGTAAATTTCAATCTTATG
The DNA here is from genome assembly GCF_041432295.1 of Streptococcus sp. 27098_8_109. Classification (GTDB taxonomy): domain Bacteria; phylum Bacillota; class Bacilli; order Lactobacillales; family Streptococcaceae; genus Streptococcus. The sequence continues at coordinate 115,806 of NZ_JAPVZJ010000004.1, read as the reverse complement.
TCGTTGATCAGAAATATAGGTATCAGGAAGATAGGCATCAATTTGTAAAATCAACTCAGAATTCCCTTTGGTTCTTGTGTTCACATTACCATGTCGTTTAGCAATAGCTTCCTCCAATAACTGCGAATACAATTCAAAACCAACAGAATCAATGAAACCAGACTGGGATTTTCCTAAAAGATTTCCTGCTCCGCGAATCGAAAGATCTCGCATTGCAATCTTAAATCCAGAGCCCAATTCTGTAAATCCTTTGATCGCTTCTAATCTCTTCTCGGAGACTTCACTGATTGATTTTTCTGGACGATACATGAGATAGGCATAAGCAATACGATTACTACGACCGACTCTTCCTCTTAACTGATACAAGGTTGACAAGCCCATATGGTCCGCATTTTCAATAAATAAAGTATTAGCATTTGGAATGTCCACCCCTGTCTCAATAATGGTAGTAGTCACTAAAATATCATACTGACCTTCAATGAAATCCAGTAGAGTATTTTCTAACTGAATCTCACTCATTTGCCCATGAACATAACCAATCGAAGCATCTGGAATCAACTCCTGTAATTCGGAAACCTTCTGGTCAATCGTGTCAACTTTATTGTAAAGATAGTAAACTTGACCTCCACGCTCCATTTCACGCAAGACAGCATCACGAATCACACTATCATTCTTTTCTAAAACATAGGTTTGCACTGGATAACGATTAGTCGGCGGAGTTTCAATAACAGACAAATCTCTGATTCCCAGCATAGACATGTGAAGGGTACGAGGAATTGGCGTTGCTGTCAAGGTCAGGACATCTACTTGTTTTTTCAGTTCTTTCAAGGTTTCCTTATGCTTGACACCAAATCGCTGTTCCTCATCAATAATCATCAAACCCAAATCAGCAAACACAACATCTTTTGACAAAACACGATGTGTTCCAATTAAAATATCAACTTGACCCTTTTTCAATTTTTCAAGTGTTTCAGTCTGCTCTTTTTTACTTCTAAAGCGACTCAACACATCAATATTAACTGCAAAATTTTGGAATCGTTCCTTAAAATTCGTATAGTGCTGTTGCGCTAAAACCGTCGTCGGAACTAGAACGACAACCTGTTTGTGATCATTGACTGCCTTAAAGGCTGCACGCATAGCAACTTCAGTCTTTCCAAAACCAACATCCCCAACTAAAAGTCGATCCATTGGTTGAGAAGCCTGCATATCTCTCTTGATTTCCTCAACACTACGAAGTTGATCATCCGTTTCAACATAAGGGAAGGCATCATCAAAAGCATGTTGATCCTCATCATCAGCTGAGAAAGCAAAACCCTTCAACTGACTACGCTCAGAATAAAGTTTGATTAAATCGTCAGCTATATCCTCTACCTGGTTCTTTACTTTTTGCTTGGCCTTTTTGAAATGACCGTCATTTAATTTATTGAGTTTTGGCGCTTTACCATCACTTGAAACATATTTAGACAGTAGATGAATCTGTTCTACTGGGATAGAGATTTGATCCCCATTTTGATACTGCACACTGACATAATCGCGGTGTATCCCTTTGATTTCAATGGTTTCAATTCCTAAATATTGACCAATCCCATGGATATGATGGACAACGTAGTCCCCTTTTTCAAGTTCATTGTAATCTTTTAATCTCTCTGCGTTTGAAACATGTTGTCTTCGAAAACGACGTTTCAATTTCTTTTGAAAAATCTCATGTTCAGTTATCAATAAAATCTTTTCATCTACAAAATGAAAACCATGTCTGAGATTACCCTCGATTAAGTTTACAGATTCTTTACAAATACTTGACTTATCTCTGGAATCCAATTTAATCTGATATTCCTCTAAAACATCCTCCAATGTTTTACTTCCCATTGAATTGCTAGACTGCAGAATAATAGTGTAATCCATTTTTTTGTATCTCTCAATTTCTTCTTTTAGAAAAGAAAATTGATTGAAAAATTCTTGCATAGGATATTGATTAAATTGATAAATTTGGTCAAACTTGAGATTGCCTAAACCCTTTTGCAGATTAGAGAAAAAGGTAACCGGACTCTGTTTTTTATAGATTTGCTCTGTATCTGCAAAATACTGCATCTCAGAAAATGCTTTACTGTTCTGTAACTCTTCCGTAAAGTATTGTGCTAACTCCCTTTCAAAGACTTCATACTGATTCATCAATTTCTGATAATCATCAAAGAATACTGGGGTATCTTTTTCAATATAGTCAAAAACAGTCCATATCTTGTCATAACACAAAGATAAAAACTTCCTAGAATCTAAATGCATTTGTTTTTGATGAAAACTTGAAAGAATTTCTTCTAAGTATGATTTTAAAATAGGTGATAACGTTTTTGAAATTTGTTTTTCTAAAGCAGACTGTCCTCGTTGATAATCCTTTTCTCTCAAAAGCATATCACTAGCTGGAAAGATAGTAAGTTCTGTCTGATTTTCTTTCGATAATTGTGTTTCGACCTCAAATGACCTGATACCATCAATTTCATCACCAAAAAACTCAATTCGGCAAGGTTCTAACTGGGATATTTCAAAAATATCTAAAATATCTCCTCGAAGACTAAACTCTCCCTGAGTTTGTACTTGTGTAACTTTTCGATAGCCAATTTCCTTCAACTGATGGATAATCGCGTGTTGATCATATTCTTCACCAACTGAGATTTTTACAATACTATCTTTGAATACATTTGGATACGGTAAAATCAATCGACTTGCTGCGATATTACAAACTAAAATTCCTCTCTTAGATGAATCAGTCAAAAAACGCAAGGCTTCAACCCGTGAAATGATTTTTTCTTGTGAAGACATCAAAAACTCGACCATCGGGGAGTCATCTACCAAAAATGGATAGACAAGTTCCTCACCCAAGATAGAGATAAGATCACTAACAAGTCCTTCTGCTTCTCCATAAGTTGACGTCAATAACACAATCTTATCTTCTTTTTCTAGACTGCTTGCAATTGCAAGAGCCTTAGTAGACGTTGATAAACCAAGTATTAGTTGTCTTTTCTTATCTGTCAGATTTTGATGCCATTTTTTAACCTGATCATTTTCTGAGAATAAATCTAATAAGGTCACCATTTATCCGTTATACCTCTGCATCGTTTTTTCAAAGTTTTTCTCTTGTAAATAGTAGTTTACAGAATCGTCAACTTTGTCAATAGACTGTAAAATACCAATATAATCATCCTTGTCAAAGGTACTCAAAACATGGTTAACAACTGACATGCCATTTTTAGGTCTTCCGATTCCAATCTTAACACGGTTAAAGACCTGAGTTCCAATATGTTGAATAATAGACTTGATACCATTATGACCACCTGCGGATCCCTTTGCTCTTAAACGAATCTTTCCAACTTCCATGTCAAGATCATCGTAAATGATGAGTAAATCTTCAATATCTAAACCATAATAAGTCAATAAAGCATGAACCGCTTTTCCACTTTCATTCATAAATGTCGTTGGTTTGACAAGATAAATTTTTTCTCCATTTAGGAAAAAGGATGCTAGATCAGATTGAAATATCTTATCATGTGTAAAAGTGACATTCTGTTTCTTCGCTAGTTGGTCAATCAACATAAATCCAACATTGTGTTTTGTTTCAAAATATTTATCCCCTGGATTTCCTAATCCTACAAGTAATTTGGTCATTTATTTTTCCTTTCAAAAGCCAAAAGGGTTGGAATTTTTTTCCAACCTAATTGACACTATTCATTAATTTTTTTAGACATTAAAGCGGAATTCCATGATATCACCGTCTTGGACGATATATTCTTTTCCTTCCTCACGCAAGCGTCCAGCTTCTTTTACGGCCTTTTCAGATCCGTATTTCACTAGATCCTCATATGACATGGTTACTGCACGAATAAATCCTTTTTCAAAGTCTGAGTGGATAATACCAGCTGCTTGAGGAGCCTTCATACCACGTTTGAAGGTCCAAGCGCGAACCTCTTTTTCACCAGCTGTGAAGTAAGTTCCCAATCCAAGTAAGTGGTAAGCTGCACGAGTCAACTTGTCAACGCCTGACTCTGTCAAACCAAGTGCTTCAAGAAACTCTTGCTTATCTTCTTCGTCTAACTCAGAAATTTCTTCCTCAGCACGCGCAGAAATAACAACTACTTCAGCATTTTCTGTCGCTGCGAATTCACGAATTTGTTTAACATAGTCGATAGAGTCAGGTTCTGAAACAACATCCTCATCCACATTGGCAACATAGAGCACTGGTTTAGTCGTCAAAAGGAAGAGACCTTTGACAACTTTTTGTTCTTCATCTGTAAATTCAATAGTTCGAGCTGATTTTCCATCTTCTAGGACTGGTTTAATCTTTTGAAGAACATTAAACTCAGCTACTGATTCTTTATCTTTTTGCGTACATGCCATCTTTTCTACACGCGCATAACGCTTATTAACTGATTCTAAGTCAGCAAGAATCAACTCCAGGTTAATAGTATCAATATCTGCAAGTGGATCCACAAAAGCATCTTCACGTCCTTGCTCGCGCATCACATTTTCATCATCAAAAGCACGAACTACGTGAACAATCGCGTCTACTTCACGGATATTAGCCAAGAATTTATTCCCTAGCCCTTCTCCTTTTGAAGCTCCTTTTACAATTCCTGCGATATCTGTAAATTCAAATGTTGTTGGAACTGTCTTTTTAGGAGTGATCATTTCAGTCAATTTTTGTAGGCGTTCATCTGGAACCTCAACCATTCCAACGTTTGGATCAATCGTCGCAAATGGATAGTTTGCAGCCTCTGCTCCTGCTTTTGTAATTGCATTAAATAGTGTTGATTTACCAACGTTTGGCAAACCAACGATACCTGCTGTTAAAGCCATATTTTCTCATTCTCCGTTTTCATTTCAATCCCTAATATTATAACACAAAAAGGGAAAACTTGCTAACCCTCTAACTGAGGGGTTTCAGTCAATAATTTTATTCATTTTTCGATCAAAATCATAGCGCCCCATCATGACAACATGGTCACAATTGCTACATTTAATTTTGATATCTGCTCCTACACGTGTAATTTCCCAACGATTGGCCTTTTTACCTGTTGACTTGATGGTGCAAGCATGTGGTTTTTTCATTTCAACAAAATTTCCAACTTGATACATACTACTCTCCTTCTCTTTTTAGATTATATCATAAAAGAGGCGAGCCAGGCTCAACCTCTTTCACTTAATTTGTACGAACTGGTGTAATGAGCTGCATGAAGTCTTCATCAGTGTCTGCTGGCACAAGAGTAAATGGACGAACAGCTGAGATAAAGCTAATGGTCACCTTTTCGCTATTTAAAGCCTTAAGAGAATCAATCAAGTAAGTTGGGTTGAAACTAATAGTCAAATCTTCACCAGTCACCTGATCAGTATCGATTTCTTCGTTTACTTTACCAACTTCTGGAGAATGAACATGGGCGCTAACAATACCACCTTTAATTTCAAGCTTCACAGTACCATTTTGAGTCGCACTTGATAAAAGGCGAGCACGCTCCATTGACTGACGTAAGTTTACCACATCAAAAGTAATAGTAGTGTTAAAGTCTGTCGGAATCAAGCGATCTGTATCAGGATAGTTACCTTCTAACAAACGAGTATAGAAGCTAATATTTTCGCTTCTAAAGAGGATTTGATTGTTGGCAAAGAAAATCTCTACAGTTTCAATATCGTCTGTAAATACTGCTGAAAATTCGCGTAGAGAACGGCTAGGAATCACGACATCAAAATCATCACTATTTTTTTCAAGAGTCAATTTTTTCTGGCTTAGACGATGAGAGTCTGTTGCAACTGTTTTTAACTCTTTGTGTTGGCTCAATACAAAATGAACACCTGTTAAAATTGGACGACTTTCTTGTGTACTTGCAGCAAAAGCTGTTTCATTGATAATTTTCTTAAGTAATTTTGTTTCAAGAACCAAAGGAGTGCTTGCTGAAATTTCTTGGATTCGTGGATATTGCTCGCTATCTTTTCCTTTTAGGGTAATTTCTGATTTGCCACTAGTTAAAACAATTTGGTTTTGTTCAATTTCTTTAAAATCAAGAGTCACATCAGGTAGACTAGATACCACATTGATGAAGAAAGAAGCTTCAAGAAGGATCGAACCTAAAGAAGTAATTAACAAACCAGCATCTTCATTTTTTTGAGAAATAAAATTTTCAATTGAAATTTGACCATTTGAACCAATTAAAGTAACACCTTCATTGGTTACGTCAATTTTGACGGTTGATAAAATAGGAATGGCATTTTTAGAGCTAATAGCTCTCTTAGTAGTATTTAAGGCTTGTAGAAATAAATTTTTATTAATTGAAAAATGAATCATGGATTCTCCTTTATTTATTTTTAGTATTAGAAGGATAATAGTAATAATAGAGTCTGTGAAATCTGTGGAAAACAGACTTTAAACAAGTCATATCAAGTTTTTGGGCTTGTTTAAAAAATGTGGATAAAAAAGATAATAAAGTAAAAGTTATCCACAAGTTATTTGATTTTCTTTTTGATTGATTCAATTTCTAAACGTAAATTATCGTCTTCATCAATCAAAGATTTAATTTTGGCATGGGCATGAATGACTGTTGTGTGATCTTTACCACCAAATTCCTTCCCAATTTTTGGAAGACTATTATCTGTTAGTTCTCTAGATAAATACATGGCTACTTGACGGGCTAACACAATATTTTGAAGGCGTCTGCTTCCCTTCATTTCTTTGACGCTGACACCATAAAAGTTACCAACTTCATTTTGGATTTTATCAATTGGGATGACGAGCATTTGGCTAACATCTTGTTTGCGTGCCCTAATAGCCTCTGCAGCGATATCGATAGTGATATCCTTAATCTTCTTCACTCGGGCGATTAAAGTGATGTCGTTGATTGCTCCTTCAAGTTCTCGGACGTTTGAATCAAATTGACCAGCTAGGTATTCTAGGGTATCACTTTGGAAATGGTAGTCTAAATTCTCTGTTTTGCTTTGTAAAATGGCAATACGTGTCTCAAAGTCAGGTGGTGTGATATTTTGCGTCAAGCCCCAGCTAAAGCGCGTGACAAGTCTTTCTTCAAGGCCCTCTAAGTGTTTAGGGCTACGATCACTAGTCAGAACAATTTGTTTTTGATTGTTATGGAGAACATTGAAAGTATTGAAAAATTCTTCCTGAGTTGCAACTTTTTTTCCACTCAGCGATTGAATATCATCAATTAACAAGAGATCGAGGCTACGGTAGGTTTTTTTGAACTTATCCATTTCACCCAGTCTCAGATGTTCAAGAAAGTCGTTTATAAAGCTTTCAGCAGGAATGTACTTCACACGCGCATCAGGAATATTTTTCAAAATCTCATTCCCAATGGCATTGAGTAAGTGAGTCTTACCAAGCCCAGGTCCTCCATAGATAAAAAGAGGATTATAGGTCAAGGCCAAATCTTCAGAGACAGCCAGGGCGGCTGATACTGCCCAAACATTTCCATCCCCTTGGATAAAATTATCAAAGGTATACTTTTCTTTTAATCCAGTATCCGAATAAGGAATAGATGCTAACTTTGGACTATAGTCATAGAGAGTTGAATTTGGAGCTTCTTCAACTTGTGGGATAATCGTATCTTGAGGCTTGGTGAAAATATAGTGGGGAGTTATTTCAGCATCATAAATCTCAAAACCAGCTACTACAATGATATCTTTTAGTTGTTTTTCCCAGACCATTTCCATTTCAGATCGTGGTAAAAATATAGTGGCAACATTTTCTTCTACCTTAATGAGTTCAGCTTGAATAGCATAGAAATCATACATGGAACGAGTTAGTCTTTCTTGTGCAAATTCTAATATACGATTCCAAAATTGTTTTTCTTTCAATCCTTTCTCCTCCTTTACTATTTAAAAGTTTAATGCTAGATTTATTTTACCATAGATAGCAAGAATTTTCCACAAGCTGTGAAAAATAATCCACAATGTTATCAAGTTTTATCCACAGGTTGGGGATAAAATCAGAAACTATTGATTTATGAAGCTTTTTTTTGAAAAAAATAGTGGATAACCTTGTGAGATAAAAAAATAAAAGAACAGCCTTATTTCAGGCTGTTGATAATTCTACTGTATTCTTCTTGGTTTGAGAAAGCAATAATGATTTTTCCACTATCTTTTTTAGACAGTTTGATTTCTACATCTAATCCGAGTATTTTTTTTAACTGTTCTTCTTCATTTTGTATGAAATAATCATTTTTTTGCAGTTTCTTTTGTTTTTTCTCTGTCAGAAGAGCTTCTAACTTCCTTACAGAAATGTCTTCTTCTATGATTCGTTGAAAGAAATAGTCTTGTTGTTCCTTATTTAACCCAACTAGAGAACGCGCATGGGCTTGTGATAGTTTGCCGTTTTCTATTTCTGAGAGGATCTGTTCTGGCAAGGACAGCAAGCGAATAGAGTTGCTGATATATGGACGAGACTTGCCCATTTTATCTGCAATTTCAGCATGGGTAAATCCTTTCTCTACAAGAGATTCATAGGCTCGTGCTTCTTCTATTGGATTTAAATTTTCTCTTTGCAAATTTTCAATGATGGACTGGACCATCATCTCTTGATCTGAAAGCTGTTTAACAACAGCTGGGATAGACGTTAGACCAGCTAAAAGTGAAGCCCGATAGCGTCTCTCTCCTGCAAGGATTTCATAACCAATAACAGGAGATTGACGAACAATAATCGGTTGAATGACCCCATTTTCTTTGATAGACTGTGCTAGTTCATGTAGTTTTTCTCCATCAAATTCTTTTCGAGGTTGATAGGGATTTTTTTGTATATCCGTGATAGAAATCATTTCAAATTTTTCCATGATTCTACACTAACATATCTTTTCTCTTATGTAAAGCTTTCTTTACATAGATGTCAATTAAGATTCTAAATCACCTGAACTCTTGTCAAGTTTAATAGATGTAGTTTCTTCTTTACCGTTACGATAGTAAGTTATTTTAATGGTATCTCCGATAGAATGATTGTAAAGAGCACTTTGTAAGTCTGTTGATGAAGCAATTTCCTTGTCATCTACTTTTGTAATAACATCGTATTTTTCAAGGTGACCATTGGCAGGCATATTACTTTGCACAGAACGAACAACTACACCAGATGTTACATTGCTTGGAATATTCAGTCTTCTAATATCACTTGTATTAATATTTGAGAGATTGACCATTTGAATTCCCAAAGCTGGACGAGTAACTTTTCCGTTCTTTTCCAACTGTTCAATAATATTGATAGCATCATTTGCAGGGATTGCAAAACCAAGACCTTCTACAGATGTTCCTCCATTTGTGGCAATTTTACTTGAGGTAATTCCGATAACCTGTCCTTGAATATTGATTAGTGGGCCACCAGAGTTACCTGGGTTAATAGCAGTATCAGTTTGGATGGCTTTTGTAGAAATGGCTTGTCCATCTTCAGATTTTAAAGATACATTTCGATTAAGACTAGATACGATACCTTGAGTGACAGTATTAGCATATTCAGAACCTAATGGGCTACCGATGGCAATAGCAGTTTCTCCTACGGTTAACTTGCTAGAATCACCAAATTCAGCTACTGTTGTCACTTTTTCTGAAGAGATTTTGACGACAGCAATATCAGAGAAAGTATCAGCTCCGACGATTTCTCCAGGTACTTTAGTTCCATCTGACAAACGAATATCTACTTTGCTGGCACCATTTATAACGTGATTGTTGGTGACGATGTAAGCTTCTTTATCATTCTTTTTATAAATAACCCCAGATCCTTCACTAGAGATTTGCTGAGAATCTGTGTCAGTATCATCATTACCAAATACGCTATTTTGTCTGTTTGCTGAATAAGTAATAACAGAAACAACGGCATCTTTTACTTTGTTAACAGCCTGTGTTGTTGAATTTTCATTCTTATAGGCAGTCTGTGTAATAGTACTATTGTTGTTAGAGGTACTTTCAGTACTTTTTTGAGTTAGTTGGTTTATTGAAAAGCTACCCAAGGCTCCACTAAAAAAGCTAATGACGATAACGACTAATAATTGAAACCCTTTTTTGTAAAATGTTTTTAAATGTTTCATATTTGCCTCCATATGTTTGAAATTACTGAAAGTATAAACTGACTAGCTTAATTATAACTTAAACACAAAAGTTTTACACAGATTGTGGATAACTTTAAAAAATCTGTGGTTTTCTCGGCTAAAATTAACCTTTTATTTTGTGAATAAGATGTGAAAAAATAGAGAATATGTTAGAATAGAATCATGAAAATTAAAGTTGTAACAGTTGGGAAACTGAAAGAAAAATATTTAAAAGATGGCATAGCAGAGTATTCAAAACGAATTTCTCGATTTGCTAAGCTTGAAATGATAGAGCTAGCAGATGAAAAAACACCAGATAGGGCCAGTGAATCAGAAAATCAAAAGATTTTAGAAATAGAAGGTCAGAGAATTTTATCAAAAGTTGGTGACCGTGATTTTGTTATTGTGTTAGCCATTGAAGGGAAAACTTTCTCCTCAGAAGAATTTAGTAAGCATTTAGAAGAAGCTTCTATAAAAGGATTTTCTACTCTTACTTTTATTATTGGAGGGAGTCTGGGATTAGCACAGGATGTAAAAAAGAGAGCCAATCTCTCTGTTAGTTTTGGTCGTTTAACCTTGCCCCATCAGTTAATGAGACTAGTCCTTGTTGAACAAATCTATCGCGCTTTTACAATACAGCAGGGCTCGCCCTATCATAAATAGAAAATTGACTTTCAATTGAATTTTTGGTAGAATAGACATGTTAGGTCTCATAGCTCAGCTGGATAGAGCATTCGCCTTCTAAGCGAACGGTCGCAGGTTCGAATCCTGCTGGGATCAATATAGTAGCAAAGCTGGGAATTTTCCCAGCTTTTTTCTTAAAAAAGTACACTTGGGGAGAAAAAATTGACAGTTGAGAGAATTTTATATAAAACGAAATTCCATTTTGTATAATAGTTTTTGTAAGTTAGCTTACAAAAAAACATTTTAGGAGATTTTATTATGAAAAACACAGTTAAATTGGAACAGTTTGAAGCCTTGAAGGAAAAAGACTTGCAAAAAATTCAAGGTGGGGAGATGAGGAGAATAGATAAAATGTTCATTAATTTTCTTAAAAGAAGATAAGGGAGTGTCAGAATGAATTTTTTCTTAGTAGTAGATTTTATATTATATTTTTTTATTATTAGTCACAGTTACAGTTTAATTTGCAAAGGTAAAATAAAAACAAAGGAACTATACGTTTTTGGTGCTTATACATTACTAGTAGAAATAGTACTTAGCCTTCCCTTTTATCTTCTACATTTAGATGAATTAGGGATTGTAACATTTTTATTTCCTTTGATGCTATATTCCTATTTTAAATGGATTAAACAGTATGAGAGGGATAGAGGACTATTCCTAAGTTTACTACTATCTCTTTTATATGAGAGCACTCATACCTTTCTGTCTGTAACTTTTTCCTCTATAACAGGAGACAATTTTGTTTTACAATATTATGACCTATTCTTTTTAGTTGTAACGGTGTTGACTTATGTCGTTATCGTAACAATCATTCGTTATTTCCATTTAGAACTAAACTATTTTGATAAGGACTATCTCTATCCTTTCTTGAAAAAAGTATTTTTTGCCTTACTACTGCTCCATATTGTATCTTTCGTTTCAGATATGGTAAGTACGATTAAACATTTGAATAGTTTTGGAAGTATTTTATCATCTATTGTCTTTATTTCTCTCCTTTTGACCTTCTTTGCAATGAATTCGCATAAAGAACAAATGGAAAAAGAGATTGCTTTAAAGCAGAAGAAATTTGAACAGAAACATTTACAGAATTACACAGATGAAATTGTCGGTCTGTATAATGAAATCCGTGGTTTTCGACATGACTATGCTGGAATGCTTGTCAGCATGCAGATGGCAATTGACAGTGGTGATTTACAGGAAATTGACAGAGTTTACAATGAAGTTTTGGTCAAAGCCAATCATAAACTGCGTTCAGATAAGTATACTTACTTTGATTTGAACAACATAGAAGATTCAGCTTTACGAAGTTTGGTTGCTCAGTCCATTGTCTATGCTCGAAATAATGGTGTAGAGTTTACACTGGAAGTAAAAGATACGATTACCAAGCTCCCAATTGAACTATTGGATTTGGTTCGTATCATGAGCGTTTTATTGAACAATGCTGTTGAAGGTTCAGCTGATAGCTATAAAAAGCAGATGGAAGTAGCAGTTATTAAGATGGAAACTGAAACAGTGATTGTGATTCAGAATTCATGCAAAATGACGATGACTCCTTCAGGAGATCTATTTGCTTTAGGATTCTCAACTAAGGGAAGAAATCGCGGAGTAGGATTAAATAATGTGAAAGAACTACTAGATAAGTACAACAATATTATTTTAGAAACAGAGATGGAAGGCAGTACATTTAGACAAATTATTAGATTTAAGAGGGAATTTGAATGAAAGTTTTAATTTTAGAAGATGTTATTGAACATCAAGTGAGACTAGAGAGAATATTGGATGAAATTTCGAAAGAATCGAATATTCCAATATCATACAAGACAACGGGAAAAGTTCGTGAGTTCAAGGAATATATTGAAAATGATGAAGTAAATCAACTTTATTTCCTAGATATTGATATTCATGGGATTGAGAAAAAGGGATTTGAAGTGGCTCAACTCATTCGTCATTACAATCCTTACGCTATTATCGTCTTTATCACCAGTCGATCAGAGTTTGCGACTCTGACATATAAATACCAGGTATCAGCCCTAGATTTTGTTGATAAGGATATCAACGATGAGATGTTTAAGAAGCGAATTGAGCAAAATATCTTCTACACGAAGAGTATGTTACTTGAAAATGAAGATGTTGTAGATTATTTTGACTACAATTATAAGGGCAATGATTTAAAAATTCCTTACCATGATATTTTGTATATTGAAACGACAGGTGTCTCTCATAAATTGCGCATTATTGGTAAGAATTTTGCCAAAGAGTTCTATGGAACAATGACAGATATTCAGGAAAAGGATAAACATACCCAACGATTTTATTCTCCTCATAAGTCATTTTTGGTAAATATAGGCAATATCAGAGAAATTGACCGAAAGAATCTAGAAGTTGTTTTCTATGAAGACCATCGTTGTCCTATTTCAAGGTTAAAAATTAGAAAATTGAAAGATATTCTAGAGAAAAAATCTAAAAAGTGATTGACAATTAGTAAGAAATTGATATAATGGTTATATCTGCTACAGATAGAAGGTCCGTTGGTCAAGGGGTTAAGACACCGCCTTTTCACGGCGGTAACACGGGTTCGAATCCCGTACGGACTATTTTATCCGCCATAGCTCAGTTGGTAGTAGCGCATGACTGTTAATCATGATGTCGTAGGTTCGAGTCCTACTGGCGGAGTATAGATAAAAGGGAACACAACTGTGTTCCTCTTTTTGTATCAATTTGTATCACCAAGCATCTTCATAAGGAAGTCTGTTATTTCTTGAGGACTTTCTTTTTTTCCGTGTGCAATCCAAGTTTGACAGACACCAAAAAGTGCATGAGTTAAATAGATGCTACTATATTCTAATTCAGTGGTATTTAGATTCAGTTGCATAAATCGCTTTTGTAAATCTGTACTGAGCATGATATGAAGTTTATTTCGTAAGAAATTTTGGATTTCTTTCGTCCCATTTTCAGAAAGAAGAGCAGCCAGAAGTGGTTCTGATTCTAGATATTCAAAGACTTCTAGAATAGCGTCTCTTTTGCGCTGAGCATGTTTTTGAAAAATATATTCAAATGTATGAAATAGCTTGCTTTGATAATGCTCAATCATATCATACTTATCCTTATAGTGAGTATAGAAGCTGGAACGACTAATTCCGGCTTTTTCTGCTAACTTGACAGTAGAAATTTGATCAAATGGTTGTTCCATTAGTAATTGAACCATAGCATTTTCAATAGTTCGCTTTGTTTTTAAGCGTTTGTTACTTTCTTGCATATTTCCTCCTTATAAACAAATTAGACTATCTGTCTAAAAATTGATTTTTTATCTTGTAATTTAGATTTTTTAATGTATAATCTATTATATCAAAATTTTAGACAATATGTTTAAAAAAGGAGAAGCTATGTTTAAAGAATGGAAAGCAATTTTTAAAAAACCAACCTTTATTATTGTCATGATAGGGATTTCTCTTATTCCAGCTCTATACAATATCATATTTTTGTCATCAATGTGGGATCCATATGGGCAATTGTCTGACTTACCTGTGGCAGTTGTCAATCATGATAAAGAAGCTTCATATAACGGTAATACCATGGCTATAGGAAAAGACATGGTGTCAAATTTAAAAGAAAATAAAACCTTAGATTTTCATTTCGTGGATGAAGAGGAAGGAAAGAAGGGATTGGAAGATGGCGATTACTATATGGTAGTGACTTTACCAAGTGATTTATCTGAAAAAGCAGCTTCGATTTTAACGGATCATCCAGAGCAAATGCAAATCGATTATCAGACTTCAAGTGGTCATAGTTTTATTGCCAGCAAGATGAGCGATTCTGCGATGACACAATTGAAGCAGAATGTTTCTACCAATGTAACCGAGACCTATACTAAAGCTTTATTTGATAAGATGGTCGAATTAAAGGATGGTATGAGTCAAGCAGCTTCTGGAAGTGAAAAACTAACTGATGGAGCGGATCAGTTAGTGGCAGGTAGTCAAACATTGACTACTAACCTACACTCTTTAGCAGATTCAAGTTTAACATTTTCAAATGGAACGGAGCAGTTTACTAAAGGATTATCCTCTTATGTCTCTGGTGTTGAACAACTTCATCTTGGCTTAGGGAATTTTAATAGTGGTTTAGTTACATATACTGGTGCAGTGAGTCAATTAGATAGTGGGTTAGGTCAATTAGCTTCTAAAAGTCCTGAATTAGTAGGGGGAATCAATCAGTTATATACTGGTGTAGAGGCCTATACTGATGGTGTTTCACAACTCAATACTGGTCTTAATCAATTTTCATCTGGTGTTAGTGCCTATACAAATGGAGTGGGAAATCTTGCAACAGGTGCGAATCAGTTATCTAATCAATCAGCTACACTTCGAATGGGTGTGGAGCAATTAAGTGAAGGGATTCAACAACTTTCTAGCAAGTTAGATACTTCGTCTGAGCAAAAAGATCAAATTAATCAATTATCTTCTGTTCTAAATCAGTTAAATCAAGCCATTCAAAATATTGATGTTGGAGATACAAAACAATTGTCTTCTGTTTTATCAAGTATAGTTTCTCTTTCTAATCAAATGTTAGCAAGTGCTCAGTCTGAAAAAGCAACTTCATTAGCAAATATTCAATCAACAGCAGCTTATAAATCATTGACAAGTGAGCAACAAGCTGAGATAAGTGCTTCTGTATCTCAAAATTCGACTGATAGTATTCAATTGGTTCAGTCAATTATAGCTTTAGTACAAGGTTTACAGGGAAGTTTAGAAAACTTACAAAATCAATCTTCAAATCTTTCGACATTAAAAAATCAAGCTAATCAAGTATTACCGCTTGCTTCTACTTCTTTGACAGGATTATCAAGTGGATTAACAGAAATACAGGGAGCAGTGACGAGTAAACTAGTTCCTGCCAGTCAGTCGATTGCATCAGGTGTAAATGCATATACTGCAGGTGTTGATAAAGTTTCTCAGGGCGCAAGTCAACTAAGTGAAAAGAATTCCACCTTGACAGGTAGTTTGGATCAACTAGTTTCAGGCTCAACTACCTTGACACAAAAATCTTCTAGCTTGACAGCAGGAGTTGGTCAATTAGTTGAAAAAACTCCAGAATTAGTATCTGGTATTGAAAAATTATCAACTGGGTCCAATCAATTGAATCAAAAGAGTCAAGAATTAATGGCAGGAGTTGATAAATTACAATCAGGATCTGGTCAATTAGCAGACAAATCCAGTCAGTTACTTTCAGGTGCTTCTCAATTAGAGAATGGAGCTAATAAATTGGCAGATGGAGCTGAGAAACTAGCAGAAGGTGGAACAAAGTTAACTTCTGGATTGGAAGGTTTACAGACAGGAGTTGCTTCTTTAGGACAAGGATTAGGTAATGCTAGTGATCAACTCAAATCAGCATCTACGGAATCTCAAAATGCAGAGATTTTGTCAAATCCTCTCAATCTTTCCAAAACAGACAATGATCAAGTTCCTGTAAATGGAATCGCAATGGCTCCTTATATGATATCAGTTGCTCTTTTTGTTGTAGCAATATCAACGAATATGATCTTTGCTAAGTTGCCTTCAGGGCGTCATCCAGAGAGCCGTTGGGCTTGGTTGAAATCTCGAGCTGAAATAAATGGTATTATAGCTGTTTTAGCAGGAATTTTGGTATATGGAGGAGTTCATCTTATTGGTCTAACTGCAAATCATGAAATGAGAACATTTACTCTCATTATCCTAACAAGTTTAGCATTCATGTCTATGGTGACTGCTTTAACAACATGGAATAGCCGTATAGGAGCTTTCTTTTCTCTTATTTTGCTTTTATTACAGTTAGCATCAAGTGCAGGTACTTACCCGCTTGCTTTGACAAATGATTTCTTTAGAGCTATTAATCCCTGGTTACCAATGAGTTATTCAGTTTCGGGATTACGACAAACAATCTCTATGACAGGAAATATTCATCACCAAGTTATTTTCCTTGCTGTGATATTAGTACTATTTATTGGTTTAGGTATGCTAGCCTATCAACCTAAGAAAATGGAAGGAGATTAAAAAAATCGACCGATTAACTGGTCGATTTTTTTATGCCTTAGATGACTTTCGTCTGTGATTATAGATTCCAAATAGTAAGAGAGAAGTAAAGGAACAGATTGCTCCAGTAATAAACCCATTAGGAATAAAGGAAAGTGTAATAGTTCCTTTCCCCTTAGGAACGTCAACTTTCATAAAGCCAGTTTGAGCTTGTTTAATTTCTATTTTCTTACCATCTTGGTAGGCAGACCAACCTTTGTCATAAGGAATGGTGAAGAAAATAGACGTATCTTGTTGGACATCATATGTAGCAAAAACCTTATTTTTAGAAGTCGATACCGTTACTGGTTGTTCTTTAATTTTTTGAATTGCCTCAGTTAAAGTTTGGGTATCTAAACGGTAGAAGGTAGGAGATTCAAATGATACTTGTGAATTTTCAGGGAAACTAACATGAATATTGAAAGTTTTTTTCTCTTTTGTATATCCTAGATTAAAGAAGGAGAAGGCATTATCAGTTGTAAAAGTTTTCTTCTCCCCATTGACAAGAATGTCAACCTTCTTTTGTTTATCATTAGAAAAGTGAAGGTTTGTGAAAGAAAGATAAACTTGGCTGTTTTCTGGCACTTCAATTTGATACTGGGTTGCTGCATCCTCATTTGAAGAACTTGTAACACTGATCAAATTATCAGTATTTTCAGTTTTTTCATAGGGTATTGGAGAAAAATAATCAAAATTGACGTTAGCAAGTTGATTTAAAAATGAGGCCTGATTATCCAAGGTATGTTCATTGAAATTGACATCATTGTAAACAGATTGACTAGCAAATGCAATCGGAAGAGAGTATTGATTTTCATATAGGGTAAGATTATCTTTTTGATAGATATCTTTAAAACCATACTTATCAATAGGACTGTCTGAGATATTGTACTGGATACCAAATAAACTATCAGCCAAAATACTATTATTTGCATAGCGGAGATTGAGATTAGTCCCAGAGGATTTAAACCCAAGTTTATCCAAAGTAGAGCTTGCTGAACGATTTCGAACAGATGAAAATTGAGAGATTCCATTGTAGTTGAATTTCATACTGTCATTTCCTGTCTGAGTTTGTAGTTTTTCAGTACGAGTAAATTGATTTCCAATATCTGTTGAGAAAGATTCCATAGCTGGGATATCTCGATTATATGAACTTCGAGAAGCAAAACTCCATTCTTTAGCAATTCCGTCCATTTGAGATGAAGCATTTAAACTCATTTCAACCATTATAAATAAAGAGATTAGAATGGCAAATAGATTTACAGAGATAAACTTTTTGATAACTGCAAGGAGTAAAAGCGAATAGACAACCAAAAATTCAAGAGTAAGCAGAATATTCAAATCTGTTAAAAAAGAATAATGCGATTTTAGATAGATGGTAGCTAAAAATCCTGTTACTATAAGAAAAAGCGAAACTAAAAAATTCCAGATTTTAATTTCTTTCAGACGATTTAAGACTTCCGCTGCTGTGTAAATTAACAAGGTAGAGAAAATCCAAGCATAGCGATGTAAAAACATGTTGGGAGTATGCATGCCTTGCCAAAATAAATCAAGAACTTCAATATAAAAGCTTGCAATTAGAAATGTAAAGAAGATTGCATAGATAAGTTTCACGTGAAACTTAATAGATTTCAGCGTAAAAAATAAAATGGTCAAAATAAAGGGAAGTAGTCCAACAAAAATCATTGGGATGGCCCCATACTTTGTTGTATCAAAGGAACCGATGAATTGCTTAGCAAAAAGATCAAGATACCAGCTACTTTCAGTTTGAAACTTTGTAACTTCAGTCAATTTTTCCCCATGTGTCTGTAAATCAAACAGAGTAGGAAGAGTCAGAATCAAACTAGCCATACCAGCTAAAACGGAGGTGATTATGAAATCAAGAAAAGATGATTTTCGGGTTTTAAAGTCCCAAGAAATTTGACAGAGATACCAGAAAATAAGAAACAATGCTGTCATATAGCCAAAATAATAGTTTTGGATAAATAAGATTGACAGACTTGTAAAGTACAATAGGAATTTCTTTTCAGTGATGAGTAGCTGTAAACCAGTTATAATTAAAGGAATCAAGATAAAAACATCTAGCCAGGTTTTTATCTCTAATTGACTGACAGTGAAACTCATCAGAGCATAGGAAGTAGATAAAGCTAGTTTTAAAGGCTTAGGAATCGATTGAAATAGTTTATTTAAACTAAAGTAAGTTGACAGTCCAATCAATCCAAATTTTAAGAGAGTTGTCAGATAGACAGCATCTGGCATATTAGTTATATCAAAAAAGTAAACTAGTGGTGAAAGGAAACTACCCAAGTAATAACTAGATAGGGCATAGAAATTCAATCCGAGGCCACTTGTAAAGGTGTAGAACAAACTACCATTTCCGTGTAGGATATTTCTTAGAGCTATATCAAAAATAACGTATTGATGAAACCCATCTCCTAATAGTGGAGATGTATCGCTATTCCAGTAGATACCTTGAGATAGATATACTCCTATCATAATGATTATGGGAATGATGAAAGAAACAAAATAGGTCCAATATGTTTTAAAAAATAATTTCATGTTACCTCATAAAATGTTAGAAAACTCAGCTGGTTAACCCAACTGAGTTTTGAATTTTTTTAGTCTTTCCAAAGTTCTTTAACTTTTGCTTGTACTTCTGCATTCTCTAGGAATTCATCATAGGTTTCATCGATACGGTCAATGACGCCATTTTTAGACAAAACAATGATATGGTTGGCTAGAGTTTGAATAAACTCGTGGTCATGGCTGGCAAAGATGATTGATTCTTTAAAGTTTTTCAATCCATCATTCAAGCTTGAGATAGATTCCAAGTCCAAGTGATTGGTTGGATCATCAAGTACAAGGACATTTGATTTTAAGAGCATAAGTTTTGAAAGCATGACACGAACTTTTTCTCCCCCTGACAAGACGTTTACAGGTTTGTTAACCTCATCCCCAGAGAAGAGCATACGGCCGAGGAAGCCACGTAGGAAAGTATTGTCATCTTCTTCTTTACTTGCGAATTGACGCAACCAGTCAAGGATTGACTCTCCTCCTGCAAAATCAGCTGAGTTATCTTTTGGCAAGTATGAACGGCTAGTAGTTACTCCCCACTTGACAGTTCCTTCATAGTCAATGTCCCCCATGATGGCACGAATTAATGCAGTCGTTTGGATGTCATTTTGTCCAATAAGCGCTGTCTTATCACCTGGACGCAAGATGAAACTAATATTATCTAAGATAGTTTCGCCATCAATCTTTACAGTTAGATTTTCTACTGTCAAGAGATCATTACCGATTTCACGTTCCGCTTTAAAGTTGATAAATGGATATTTACGACTAGATGGCACAATCTCTTCAAGTTCAATTTTATCAAGCATTTTCTTACGTGATGTTGCTTGTCTTGATTTAGAAGCATTGGCAGAGAAACGGGCAACGAATTCTTGCAATTGTTTAATTTTTTCTTCTGCTTTAGCATTACGGTCTGCTAGCAATTTAGCAGCGAGCTCAGAAGATTCCTTCCAGAAGTCATAGTTTCCGACATATAGTTTGATTTTTCCAAAGTCAAGGTCGGCCATGTGAGTACATACTTTGTTTAAGAAGTGACGGTCGTGGGATACTACGATAACGGTGTTATCAAAGTCAATCAAGAAGTCTTCTAACCAAGTAATCGATTGGATATCCAAACCGTTGGTAGGCTCGTCCAAGAGAAGAACATCTGGTTTACCAAAAAGTGCTTTGGCAAGGAGAACTTTTACTTTTTCACCGTTGGCCAATTCGCTCATGTTTTGATAGTGCAATTCTTCTGGAATGTTTAGGTTTTGAAGTAGCTGAGAGGCTTCACTTTCTGCTTCCCAGCCCCCAAGCTCGGCAAATTCTCCCTCGAGTTCGGCAGCACGTACTCCATCCTCATCTGAGAAATCTTCCTTCATGTAGATAGCATCTTTCTCTTTCATAATGCTATAAAGTTTTTCATTTCCCATGATAACGACATCAATGGCACGTTCATCTTCATAGTCAAAGTGATTTTGACGAAGAACAGAGAGACGTTCATCTGGACCAAGAGAGATGTGACCAGTAGTAGGTTCGATATCTCCGGCTAAAATTTTTAAGAATGTAGACTTCCCAGCACCGTTAGCACCGATTAATCCATAAGTATTTCCTTCTGTAAATTTGATATTGACATCATCAAAAAGTTTGCGATCACTAAAACGTAGTGAAACATCAGATACTGTAAGCAATGTTTTTCTCCTATATGTGTAATATATTTATTCTACTAGAAAATACAGAAATATTCAAATTTTTATTTGTCAATTTTGTGTAAATAAGATTTACAGTATCCTTTACACAAATCCGTAGATAGCAAGGCTGATTTATTTTGATAAATTACGGTTATTTCATTAAAAAAATGCTATAATTGAAGGGACCATATCGAAGGAGAATAAAATGACTAAACCCATTATTTTAACAGGAGACCGTCCAACAGGAAAATTGCATATTGGACATTATGTTGGAAGTCTCAAAAATCGAGTTTTATTACAGGAAGAGGATAAGTATGATATGTTTGTGTTCTTGGCTGACCAACAAGCTTTGACAGATCATGCTAAAGACCCTCAAACAATTGTAGAGTCTATCGGAAATGTTGCGTTGGATTATCTTGCAGTTGGATTAGATCCAAGTAAATCAACAATCTTTATTCAAAGTCAGATTCCAGAGTTGGCTGAACTGTCTATGTATTATATGAATCTAGTTTCATTAGCTCGTTTGGAACGAAATCCGACAGTAAAAACAGAGATTTCTCAGAAAGGATTTGGAGAAAGTATTCCGACAGGATTCTTGGTCTATCCAATCGCTCAAGCAGCTGACATCACAGCTTTCAAGGCTAATTATGTTCCTGTTGGGACAGATCAGAAACCAATGATTGAGCAAACTCGTGAAATTGTTCGTTCTTTTAACAATGCATATAACTGTGATGTCTTGGTGGAACCGGAAGGTATTTATCCAGAAAATGAGGGAGCAGGGCGTTTGCCTGGTTTAGATGGAAATGCTAAAATGTCTAAATCACTCAATAACGGTATTTATTTAGCTGATGATGCGGATACTTTGCGTAAAAAAGTAATGAGTATGTATACAGATCCAGATCATATTCGAGTGGAAGATCCAGGTAAGATTGAGGGAAATATGGTTTTCCATTATCTAGATGTTTTTGGTCGTCCAGAAGATGCTCAAGAAATTGCTGATATGAAAGAACATTATCAACGAGGTGGTCTTGGTGATGTGAAGACCAAGCGTTATCTACTTGAAATATTAGAGCGTGAACTTGGTCCTATTCGTGAGCGTCGTATCGAATTTGCTAAGGATATGGGAGAAGTGTATAATATGCTTCAAAAAGGTAGTGAAAGAGCGCGTGAAGTTGCAGGTCAAACTCTATCTGAGGTAAAAGGGGCAATGGGACTTCATTACTTTAACTAAGTTTATTTTACAAGAAACTATCATTTCTATCTCAAAGAAAAGATAGTTTTTTATTTACCCCTGTAACATTTGACAAATTTTTATAGAATGGTATGATAGATACAATATAAAAAGAGTCAAGCTCAAAAAGAAAGAAAAGAGGAAACTTCGAATGTCTAATTGGGACACTAAATTTTTGAAAAAAGGTTTTACCTTCGATGATGTATTGCTTATTCCAGCTGAAAGTCATGTATTACCTAATGATGCTGATTTAACAACTAAATTGGCAGATAATTTGACTTTAAATATCCCAATTATTACTGCTGCTATGGACACAGTGACAGAGAGTCAAATGGCCATTGCTATTGCTCGTGCAGGTGGTCTCGGAGTTATCCATAAAAACATGTCAATTGCTCAACAAGCAGACGAGGTTCGCAAGGTAAAACGTTCTGAAAATGGAGTTATTATTGATCCGTTCTTCTTGACACCTGAACATACAATTGCTGAAGCTGATGAGCTTATGGGACGTTACCGTATCAGTGGTGTTCCAGTTGTTGAAACACTTGAAAATCGTAAATTAGTTGGTATTTTGACAAACCGAGATCTTCGTTTTATTTCAGATTATAACCAACCAATCTCAAACCATATGACTAGTGAAAATCTTGTTACTGCTCCTGTGGGTACAGATCTTGCAACAGCTGAGAGCATTCTTCAAGAACACCGTATTGAAAAACTTCCATTGGTAGATGAAGAAGGCCGTCTTTCTGGCTTGATTACTATCAAAGATATTGAAAAAGTTATTGAGTTTCCAAATGCCGCTAAAGACGAGTTTGGTCGTCTTCTGGTTGCAGGTGCAGTAGGTGTTACTTCAGATACATTTGAACGTGCAGAGGCTCTTTTTGAGGCAGGAGCGGATGCGATTGTTATTGATACTGCACATGGTCATTCTGCAGGTGTCTTGCGTAAAATTGCTGAGATTCGTGCTCATTTCCCAGACCGTACTTTGATTGCTGGAAATATTGCTACTGCTGAAGGGGCACGTGCCCTTTATGAAGCAGGCGTAGACGTTGTCAAGGTTGGTATTGGCCCAGGTTCTATCTGTACTACTCGTGTGATTGCTGGTGTAGGTGTTCCGCAAGTAACAGCTATCTACGATGCTGCAGCTGTTGCGCGTGAATATGGTAAAACGATCATTGCTGACGGTGGAATCAAGTATTCTGGAGATATTGTAAAAGCACTTGCTGCAGGTGGAAATGCTGTTATGCTTGGTTCAATGTTTGCTGGAACTGATGAAGCTCCAGGTGAAACTGAAATCTTCCAAGGACGTAAATTCAAGACTTACCGTGGTATGGGATCAATCGCTGCTATGAAGAAAGGTTCAAGCGATCGTTACTTCCAAGGTTCTGTCAATGAAGCAAACAAACTCGTTCCAGAAGGAATTGAAGGTCGTGTTGCTTATAAAGGAGCGGCAGCTGATATTGTCTTCCAAATGATTGGTGGTATTCGCTCTGGTATGGGTTACTGTGGTGCAGCTAACCTTAAAGAACTACACGATAATGCTCAATTTATTGAAATGTCTGGTGCTGGTTTGAAAGAAAGCCATCCTCATGATGTACAAATTACTAATGAGGCACCAAATTATTCTATGTAAAAAACAATGAAAAGAACTCCCGTGAAAACAGGAGTTCTTTTACAATGTTGTCAAGTTTTATTTACAGCAACTTTACCATCCTGGATAGTGAAAATACTTAGATTTTCTGGTAGATTTTGAAGATGATCTAAGCTTGTTGTTGTAATAAAGGTTTGGATTGAATGAGAAATCGTTTCTAATAATTTTAGTTGTCTAGTGTTGTCAAGCTCACTCATAACATCGTCAAGCAGTAATATTGGAGATTCTGTAGTAATGCTTTCCATTAATTCTATTTCTGCTAATTTTATCGATAGGACGAGACTACGATGTTGACCTTGACTTCCAAAACTAGCATCCATCCCATTTATATAAAAAGAAATATCATCTCGATGAGGACCAACACCAGTATTCTTTTTAAATAAATCTCTGGACCTACTTTTTTCTAAAGCAATTTTGAATGCTTCTGACAAGTCTTCTTTGTCAGTTATCTTGACAGAAGATTGATAGGATATTGACAGATCTTCAATCTGATTAGAAAGTTCAAAATGTTTCTTACGCCCAAAATGCTCTAGTTTTTTTATGAAATCTAAGCGGTGATTCATTACACGACATCCATAATCGACTAGCTGGTCATCTAGTACTGAAAGAAAGGTTTCATCTATTATTTGAGCTGATTTTAGATAGGTATTTCTTTGCTTAAGAATATGGTTATAATTGGTTAAATCTGATAAATAGATTGGCTTAATTTGCCCAAGCTCCATATCAATAAATTTTCGTCGAACCGAAGGTGCTCCTTTAATTAGTTGTAAATCTTCGGGAGCAAATAAGACAACATTCATGTGTCCTACATAATCTGAAAGTCGTGCCTGTTTTAAGTGATTAACTTTTGTCACACGTCCTTTTTGTGTTAGTTCAATTTCGAGAGGAATGGATCCCGTTTTTTTCTGAACAAGACCTGAAAGATGGAGTTGTTCTTCATCAAAATGAATGAGATTTTTATCTGTTCGAGTTCGATGACTACGTGTTAAGGCTAAAAAATAGATAGCCTCTAACATATTTGTTTTTCCTTGTGCATTGCGTCCTAAAAAGACATTTAATTTAGGATTAAAGTCTATTTTCGTCTCTTTATAGTTACGAAAAGTTTTGAGAGATAGGTGTTGTAACCACATGATTATCTACCAGGGAATCGTGGAGCTTGTTTGCTTTTGGGCGATGAAGTAGGTTTTGATTTATCTTTTTTTACTCCCTTATTCATCTCCTTAACAAGTTTAGCGATTCGTTCTTTTTCAACTTTATCAGCTTGGTATTCATCTTGCTCCTCAGAAGTAGGTTGTGTCAATAAGATGTCAATATTCATGTCAGGGATGTCAATTTTATCGCCAATACGAAGTTTTTTACCGCGACGACTCTCTAATTCCCCATTAAAGTAAACAGAATGTTCAGAGAGAAAGGATTTGATAGCTCCTCCGCTATGTGTAATTCCAAGTTCTTTGAGTAGTGCTTGGAGGGTAATAAATTCTTCAAATAATTTGTATTCCATAATTCACCTCAATCTTTGGTATTATACCATATTTTCCTAAAAATAGTGAGAGAAACAGGGAGAAATGTAAGCGATTTTTATTTCAAAAGTGTTACAGAGAACAAGAAAATTTCAGTTTTTCGTGATATAATAGAAGTCTGTATATAAGGAGGTAAATCATGGAGTTAGTGCATGGAATTTCAACACATTTTATCCAATCAAAAAAGTTTAAAACGAACAAAATCGCCGTGCGTTTTACCACTCCATTATCCCTCGATACGATTGCAGGTCGCATGTTGAGTGCGAGTATGCTAGAGACTGCTAATCAGATGTATCCCACTTCTCAAGATTTGAGAAGACATTTAGCCAGTCTATACGGTACAGATATGTCAACCAATTGTTTCAGAAGAGGGCAAAGTCATATTGTAGAATTGACATTTACCTATGTTCGTGATGAGTTTTTAAGTAGGAAAAATGTGCTAACTTCTCAGGTTTTGGAACTAGTAAAAGAAACTCTTTTTTCCCCCGTAGTAGTTGATAATGGGTTTGATCCGGCCTTATTTGAAATTGAGAAAAAACAATTGCTAGCAAGTTTAGCAGCTTATATGGATGATTCTTTTTATTTTGCACATAAAGAATTAGATAAATTATTTTTTCATGATGAACGTCTCCAATTGGAATACAGTGATTTACGAAATCGTATTTTAGTTGAAACTCCACAAAGTTCTTATTCTTGTTTCCAAGAATTTTTGGCCAATGATCGAATAGATTTCTTTTTCCTAGGTGATTTTAATGAGGTTGAAATTCAAAATGTATTAGAATCATTTGGCTTTAAAGGTCGAAAAGGAGATGTGACGGTTCAGTATTGTCAACCTTATTCCAATATTCTTCAGGAAGGTATGGTTCGAAAAAATGTGGGACAATCCATTTTGGAATTAGGTTATCATTGCCCTTCTGAATATGGTGATGAGCAACATTTACCCATGATTGTAATGAATGGTTTACTTGGTGGATTTGCTCACTCTAAACTATTTACAAATGTCCGTGAAAATGCTGGATTGGCTTATACTATTTCAAGTCAGCTCGATTTGTTTAGTGGATTCTTGAGGATGTATGCTGGTATCGATCGAGAAAATCGGAACCAGGCTCGTAAAATGATGAATAATCAACTGCTTGATTTAAAAAAAGGATATTTTACAGAGCTTGAGTTAGAGCAGACCAAGGAAATGATTCGTCGGTCTTTGT
Source organism: Streptococcus sp. 27098_8_109 (assembly GCF_041432295.1). Lineage (GTDB taxonomy): Bacteria > Bacillota > Bacilli > Lactobacillales > Streptococcaceae > Streptococcus. Next base: position 89,184 of record NZ_JAPVZJ010000004.1, on the reverse strand, counting down.
TACTTTCTCAAGATAATCAATCTTCATTGATTGAACAGGCTTATCAAAATGCCTTACTTGGAAAATCTTCAGCAGACTTTAAAAGTTGGATTGCAAAACTCGAGCAAGTTGACAAAGATGCTATTTGTAGAGCAGCTAATAATGTGAAACTACAAGCGATTTACTTTATGGAAGGAATAGAATGACAAAGGTTGTTTTTGAAGAAAAATACTATCCAGCTGTAAAAGAAATGGTTTATCGAACTCGTTTGTCAAATGGATTGACAGTTGCTCTTTTGCCTAAAAAGGAATTTAAAGAGGTTTACGGGAGTGTAACTGTCCAGTTTGGTTCGGTAGATACGCTTGTCAAAGAAGTTGACGGAGAAGTAAAAGAATATCCTGCGGGAATTGCTCATTTTCTTGAACATAAATTGTTTGAAAGAGAAGATACTAGCGATTTGATGTCGGCTTTTACGAGTCTAGGTGCAGATAGTAATGCCTTTACAAGCTTTACAAAAACAAGCTATCTTTTTTCATCGACGGATTATCTTTTAGAGAATTTAGATTTACTTGATGAATTGGTAACATCAGCACACTTTACTGAAGATTCTATTTCAAGAGAGCAGGATATTATCCAGCAAGAACGAGAAATGTATCAAGATGATCCAGATTCGTGTTTGTTCTTTTCAACTTTAGCGAATTTGTATCCTGGCACACCTTTAGCAACTGATATAGTTGGAAGTGAGGAATCAATTTCCCGAATCAATCTAACTAATTTGCAAGAAAATTTTACAAGATTTTACAAACCTGTAAACATGTCTCTGTTTTTAGTTGGCAATTTTGATGTGGAGCTAGTTCAGGACTATTTTGAGAGAAAAGAACTGGAAGATTTAGATGTTCAGGAAGTAGCAAGAGAAAAGTTTTCTTTACAGCCTGTAAAGAAAACAGATAGCATGAGAATGGAAGTATCTTCTCCTAAACTAGCGATTGGAGTTAGAGGTAAACGAGAAGTTGCTGAGGCGGATTGCTATCGACATCATATTTTATTAAAATTATTGTTTGCAATGATGTTTGGTTGGACTTCGGATCGTTTTCAAAAATTATATGAATCAGGCAAAATTGACGCGTCCTTATCTCTTGAAATTGAAGTAACAAGTCGCTTTCATTTTGTCATGTTGACAATGGATACAAAAGAGCCGGTTGCTTTATCTCATCAGTTTAGGAAGGCCATTCGTAATTTTACAAAGGATTTAGATATTACAGAGGAACATTTAGATACTATCAAAAGAGAGATGTTTGGAGAATTTTTCAGTAGCATGAACTCTCTTGAATTTATTGCAACGCAATATGATGCTTTTGGACAAGGTGAGACAATTTTTGATTTGCCGAAAATTTTACAGGAAATCACTTTAGAGGATGTCCTTGATGCTGGACATCATTTAATAGATGATGGTGATATAGTTGATTTTACAATATTTCCATCGTAGCAACCTATCATAATAGACACTAGAAAGAAGGAATGACAAGTATGAGGAAAAAAACAATTGGTGAGGTTTTACGTTTAGCTAGAACCAACCAAGGGTTGACTTTAGAAGAATTACACAAAAAAACAGAAATTCAGTTGGATATGTTGGAAGCGATGGAAGCTGATGATTTTGATCAACTTCCTAGTCCATTTTATACTCGTTCTTTTTTGCGAAAATATGCGTGGGCAGTTGAGCTAGATGAGAGAATTGTCTTGGATGCTTATGATTCTGGGAGCATGATTACTTATGAGGAAGTAGATGTTGATGAAGACGAGTTGACAGGTAGGAGACGTTCAAGTAAGAAAAATAAGGCATCATTTTTACCTTTATTTTATTTTATACTCTTTGCACTATCGATTGTCATTTTTGTGACTTATTATGTTTGGAATTATCTCCAGACTCAACCGGAGCGTTTATCTGCGTCTAGTTATAGTGTGGTCCAAGCAACAAGCTCGACTAGTTTTGCAACCCCATCTTCAACTAGTAGTAGTTCATCAAGTAGTTCTTCTAATATTGAACCAGCTATAACGGTATCAGGTGAAGGAAATCGAGTAGAAGTTGCTTATAAAACGAGCAAGGAAACTGCAAAATTGCAATTATCAGTGTCAGATGCTAGAAGTTGGGTTAGTGTTTCAGAAAGTGATCTTGAGGGTGGTGTGACTTTATCACCAGATAATAAAAGTGCGGAAACAAGCGTTTCAACTAAAAATCCTGTGACCATTACTTTAGGTGTTGTCAAAGGTGTTGCCTTAACAGTAGACAATCAGACGGTTGATTTATCGAAATTAACAGCTCAGACTGGAAAAATCGCTGTAACCTTTACTAAAAATTAAGGAAAAACGAATGAAAAAAGAACAAATTCCAAATATCTTAACAATAGGTCGAATTCTCTTTATACCTATTTTTATCTTTATTTTAACAGTAGGAAATTCGATAGAGAGTCATATGGTAGCAGCTATTATCTTTGCTATTGCCAGTATTACAGACTATTTAGATGGATATTTAGCTCGTAAATGGAATGTGGTTAGTAATTTTGGTAAATTTGCAGATCCTATGGCGGATAAGCTACTAGTTATGTCGGCTTTTATTATGCTGATTGAGTTAGGAATGGCTCCAGCTTGGATTGTTGCAGTGATTATCTGTCGTGAGTTGGCTGTGACAGGTTTAAGACTTTTATTAGTTGAAACTGGTGGAACAGTTTTAGCAGCAGCAATGCCTGGAAAAATTAAAACTTTTAGTCAGATGTTTGCCATTATTTTCTTGCTATTACATTGGACTTTTCTTGGTCAAGTTCTACTTTATGTAGCCTTGTTTTTCACTATCTACTCTGGCTATGATTATTTCAAGGGTAGTGCCTATGTATTTAAAGGGACATTTGGTTCGAAATGAAATCAGTAATTGATGTAAAAAATCTTTCTTTTCGCTATAAGGAAAGTCAGGAATATTACGATGTGAAGGATATTACGTTTCACGTGAAACGTGGAGAATGGCTTTCGATTGTAGGGCATAATGGTAGTGGTAAATCAACGACGGTTCGCTTAATTGATGGCTTACTGGAAGCAGAATCCGGAGAGATTGTAATTGATGGCCAACGGCTGACTGAGGAAAATGTTTGGAATATACGTCGTCAAATCGGTATGGTTTTTCAAAATCCAGACAATCAATTTGTTGGAGCGACTGTTGAAGATGATGTTGCCTTTGGTTTGGAAAATCAGGGACTTTCTCGTCAAGAAATGAAAAAGAGAGTGGAAGAAGCTCTGGCTTTAGTTGGCATGTTGGAATTTAAAAAGAGAGAGCCAGCGCGTTTATCGGGTGGCCAAAAGCAACGTGTTGCCATTGCAGGTGTTGTAGCCCTAAGACCAGCTATTCTAATCTTAGATGAAGCAACGAGTATGTTGGATCCTGAGGGACGTAGAGAACTCATTGAGACAGTAAAAGGAATTCGAAAAGACTATGATATGACAGTCATTTCCATTACACATGATTTGGAAGAAGTTGCCATGAGTGATCGTGTGTTGGTCATGAAAAAAGGGTCAATTGAATCAACTAGTAGTCCAAGTGAGCTTTTCTCTCGAAATGATTTGGATCAAATTGGATTAGACGATCCTTTTACTAATCAATTAAAACATTCTTTGAGCCAGAATGGCTATGATTTGCCTAAAAATTATTTGACAGAAAGTGAGCTAGAGGATAAACTATGGGAATTGCTCTAGAAAATGTGAGTTTTACGTATCAAGAAGGGACTCCCTTAGCTTCAACAGCTTTGTCAGATGTTTCTTTGATGATTGAAGATGGTTCTTATACGGCTTTAATTGGGCACACAGGTAGTGGTAAATCAACTATTTTACAACTTTTAAATGGTTTGTTGGTGCCAAGTCAAGGGAGTGTGCGAGTTTTTGATACCTTAATCACTTCGACTTCTAAAAATAAAGATATTCGGCAAATTAGAAAACAGGTTGGTTTGGTATTTCAGTTTGCTGAAAATCAGATTTTTGAAGAAACGGTTTTGAAAGACGTTGCTTTTGGACCGCAAAATTTTGGAGTTTCTGAAGAAGATGCGGAGCAGATTGCGCGTGAGAAACTGGCTCTGGTTGGAATTGATGAATCACTTTTTGATCGCAGTCCGTTTGAGCTATCAGGTGGACAAATGAGACGTGTGGCCATTGCAGGCATACTTGCCATGGAACCAGCCATATTAGTCTTAGATGAGCCCACAGCAGGCCTAGATCCCCTGGGAAGAAAAGAGCTGATGAATTTGTTCAAAAAACTCCACCAGTCAGGGATGACCATTGTCTTGGTAACGCATTTGATGGATGATGTTGCTGAATATGCGAATCAAGTCTACGTGATGGAAAAGGGACGTTTAGTTAAGGGGGGGAAACCGAGCGATGTCTTTCAAGATGTTGTCTTCATGGAAGGAGTGCAGTTGGGAGTACCTAAAATTACAGCCTTTTGTAAACGATTGGCTGATAGAGGCGTGTCAGTTAAACGATTACCGATTAAGATAGAGGAGTTCAAGGAGTCGCTAAATGGATAGTATGATTTTGGGGCGTTATATCCCAGGTGATTCGATTGTTCACCGCTTGGATCCACGTAGCAAATTGCTTGCTATGATGCTACTGATTTTGATTGTGTTTTGGGCTAATAATCCCTTGACGAATCTAATTCTTTTTATAGCGACAGGGATATTTATTGCCTTGTCAGGAGTATCTCTTTCATTTTTTATTCAGGGCTTGAAATCTATGTTTTTCTTGATTGCCTTCACAACTATTTTTCAACTGTTTTTCATTTCTAATGGGAATGTTTTATTTGAGTTTTCGTTTGTGAGAATCACGGATTATGCATTGCAACAAGCTGGAATTATTTTTTGTCGCTTTGTATTGATTATTTTCTTTTCAACTTTGTTAACCTTAACGACCATGCCCTTAAGTTTGGCCTCAGCTGTCGAAGCTTTGTTAGCACCTTTAAAGCGTGTGAAAGTTCCAGTTCATGAAATTGGATTGATGCTATCTATGAGTCTGCGTTTTGTTCCGACATTAATGGATGATACGACGCGGATTATGAATGCACAGAAAGCGCGTGGAGTGGACTTTGGAGAAGGAAGCATTGTTCAAAAGGTGAAGGCTATGATTCCCATTTTGATTCCTCTTTTTGCGACAAGTTTAAAACGTGCGGATTCCTTGGCTATCGCTATGGAAGCGCGTGGGTATCAAGGTGGAAAAGGCAGAAGTCAATATCGACAACTGAAATGGACTCGAAAGGATACGCTAGCAATCCTTGTTATTATCGTACTTGGTTGTTGCTTATTTTTCTTAAAATCTTAGTAGATTTTAAAGAATTGCTTAAAAGTTACTGTAACAGTTTTTGATATAAAGGTAGGGATATGAACCGTTTTAAAAAATCAAAATATGTCATTATTGTTTTTGTCACTGTTCTGCTTGTGTCAGCTCTCTTAGCGACGACTTATTCAAGTGCAATTGTGACAAAATTAGGAGATGGAATCTCATTGGTGGATAGGGTTGTACAAAAGCCTTTTCAGTTGTTTGATTCTGTCAAATCAGATTTGGCTCATTTGACACGAACTTACAATGAAAATGAAAGTTTGAAGAAACAGATATACCAATTAGAAGTTAAATCAAATGAGGCGGAAAGTTTAAAGACGGAAAATGAACAACTGCGCCAATTGCTTGATATGAAGTCCAAATTGCAATCTACAAAGACTTTGGCATCAGATGTTATTATGCGTTCTCCAGTATCTTGGAAGCAGGAGTTGACCCTGGATGTAGGCAAATCAAAAGGAGCTTCTGAGAACATGTTAGCCATTGCAAATGGTGGTTTGATTGGGAGTGTTTCAAAAGTAGAGGAGAACTCTACCATGGTCAACCTTCTGACAAATACGGAAAATGCTGATAAGATTTCTGTTAAAATTCAACATGGTTCTACTACAATTTATGGGATTATCGTTGGCTATGACAAGGAAAATGAAGTTCTAAAAATTAGTCAATTAAATAGTAGTAGCGATATTAGTGCGGGAGATAAGGTGATCACTGGTGGATTAGGAAACTTTAACGTTGCTGATATTCCTGTTGGTGAAGTGGTTGCCACAACGCATAGTACGGACTATTTGACACGAGAAGTAACTGTTAAATTGAGTGCAGATACTCATAATGTGAGTGTGATAGAATTAGTGGGGAATTCATAATGAGACAGTTGAAGCGAGTTGGAGTATTTTTATTGCTTCCTTTCTTTGTTCTAATTGATGCCCATATTAGTCAGCTTTTGGGCTCATTATTTCCCCATGTACAGTTGGCTAGTCATTTTCTATTTTTGTTTCTCTTATTTGAGACGATTGAAGTATCAGAGTACTTCTACTTAGCTTATTGTTTTGTAGTGGGTTTGGTCTATGACATCTACTTTTTCCACTTGATAGGGATTGCGACTTTGTTATTCGTCTTATTGGGGGCATTTCTCCATAAATTTAATAGCGTTATTTTATTGAATCGTTGGACGAGAATGTTGGCAATTATTGTCATGACTTTTCTATTTGAGATGGGAGCTTATATACTTGCATTAGTGGTAGGTTTAACTGTGGATAGTATGTCTTTATTTATAGTCTATAGTTTAGTACCATCAATGATTTTGAACCTTATATGGATGATTATCTTTCAGTTTATTTTTGAAAAATTTTACCTATAAGAAAGAAATAAAAATGTAACAAAGGCGTAATATTCATTAAGCCTTTTTTTGGTATACTAGTAATGTCTTTAAAAGAAGGAGTATCTACGTAATATGAAGAAAAAAATCTTAGCGTCACTTTTATTAAGTACAGTAATGGTTTCTCAAGTAGCTGTTTTAACAACTGCGCATGCAGAAACTACTGATGACAAAATTGCTGCTCAAGATAATAAAATCAGTAACTTAACAGCACAACAACAAGAAGCCCAAAAACAAGTTGATCAAGTTCAGGAGCAAGTGTCTGCTATTCAAACAGAGCAATCAAACTTGCAATCTGAAAATGATAGACTACAAGCAGAATCTAAAAAGCTTGAGGGTGAAATTACAGAACTTTCTAAGAATATTGTATCTCGCAATGATTCATTGCAAAAACAAGCTCGTAGTGCTCAAACAAATGGAGCTGCAACAAATTACATCAATACAATTGTAAACTCAAAATCAATTACAGAAGCTATTTCACGTGTTGCTGCAATGAGTGAAATCGTATCTGCAAACAACAAGATGTTGGAACAACAAAAAGCAGATAAAAAAGCTATTTCTGAAAAACAAGTAGCAAACAATGATGCAATTAATACAGTTATTGCAAATCAGCAAAAACTAGCTGATGATGCTCAATCATTAACTACAAAACAAGCTGAGTTGAAAGCTGCAGAATTGAATCTTGCTGCTGAAAAGGCTACTGCAGAGGATGAAAAAGCAAGTTTACTTGAGAAAAAAGCTGCAGCAGAAGCAGAAGCTAAAGCTGCAGCAGAAGCAGAAGCAGCTTATAAAGCTAAACAAGCAAGTCAACAACAAACAGTAGTTGCTTCTGGAAATACAACTTTTACAGCACAAGTTCAAGCACTATCTACTATTTCTTCATCAAGTTCATCTGAGTCAAGTTCGTCTGAATCATCTTCAAGCAGTGCTTCAACAGAAGCAACAAGCTACACTCCTGCTCCAGTGACACATCGTCCAACATATAGTACAAATGCTTCAAGTTATCCAACTGGTGAGTGTACATGGGGAGCTAAAACATTGGCGCCTTGGGCTGGAGATTACTGGGGTAATGGAGCACAGTGGGCTACAAGTGCAGCTGCAGCAGGATTCCGTACAGGATCTACACCTCAAGTTGGTGCCATTGCATGTTGGAATGATGGTGGATATGGACACGTAGCCGTGGTTACAGCTGTTTCATCATCAACAAGTATCCAAGTATCTGAATCAAACTATGGTGGAAACCGTACAATCGGAAATAAACGTGGATGGTTCAATCCTACTACGACTTCAGAAGGTTTTGTAACATATATCTATCCAAACTAATGAATAAAACGAAGAGGCTCGATTTGAGTCTCTTTTATGATTCATATAGTTACCTTACTTTAAAAATCTGCTAAAATCACTTGAAAATATTGAAAAAGTATGGTAAAATGAAACTTGTCGTGTGAACGATAATACTCATTCTTGATGAATTGTGAAACAGTTGCCTTTGGGTCGTTTTGCGAGTTGAAGTCAAGAAGAGGAAAAAAACAAAAAGGAGAAATACTCATGGCAGTAATTTCAATGAAACAACTTCTTGAGGCTGGTGTACACTTTGGTCACCAAACTCGTCGCTGGAACCCTAAGATGGCTAAGTACATCTTCACTGAGCGTAACGGAATCCACGTTATCGACTTGCAACAAACTGTAAAATACGCTGACCAAGCTTACGATTTCATGCGTGATGCAGCAGCTAACGATGCAGTTGTATTGTTTGTTGGTACTAAGAAACAAGCAGCTGATGCAGTTGCTGAAGAAGCAGTACGTTCAGGTCAATACTTCATCAACCACCGTTGGTTGGGTGGAACTCTTACAAACTGGGGAACAATCCAAAAACGTATCGCTCGTTTGAAAGAAATCAAACGTATGGAAGAAGATGGAACTTTCGAAGTTCTTCCTAAGAAAGAAGTTGCACTTCTTAACAAACAACGTGCACGTCTTGAAAAATTCTTGGGTGGTATCGAAGATATGCCTCGTATCCCAGATGTGATGTACGTAGTTGACCCACACAAAGAGCAAATCGCTGTTAAAGAAGCTAAAAAATTGGGAATCCCAGTTGTAGCGATGGTTGACACAAATACTGATCCAGATGATATTGATGTAATCATCCCAGCTAACGATGATGCTATCCGCGCTGTTAAATTGATCACAGCTAAATTGGCTGACGCTATCATTGAAGGACGTCAAGGTGAAGATGCAGTAGCAGTTGAAGCAGAATTTGTAGCTTCTGAAGCTCAAGCAGATTCAATTGAAGAAATCGTTGAAGTTGTAGAAGGCGACAACGCTTAATTCATATAAATAGTAATTACCTAGGAGGGCGGGGCTTAGCCCGGCTCTCCTATTTTTAAAAAATATAGGAGAATCAAAATGGCAGAAATTACAGCTAAACTTGTAAAAGAGTTGCGTGAAAAATCTGGTGCCGGAGTTATGGACGCTAAAAAAGCGCTTGTAGAAACAGACGGTGATATCGAAAAAGCGATTGAATTGCTTCGTGAAAAAGGTATGGCTAAGGCAGCTAAGAAAGCTGACCGTGTTGCTGCAGAAGGTCTGACTGGCGTTTACGTTAACGGTAATGTTGCAGCAGTTATTGAAGTAAACGCTGAAACTGACTTCGTTGCGAAAAATGCTCAATTCGTTGAATTGGTAAATACTACAGCTAAAGTTATTGCTGAAGGAAAACCTGCTAACAATGAAGAAGCTCTTGCTTTGACAATGCCTTCAGGTGAAACTCTTGAATCTGCATACGTATCTGCAACAGCAACTATCGGAGAAAAAATCTCATTCCGTCGCTTTGCATTGATTGAAAAAACAGACGCACAACACTTTGGAGCTTACCAACATAACGGTGGACGTATCGGTGTTATTTCAGTTGTTGAAGGTGGAGACGAAGCTCTTGCTAAACAAATCTCAATGCATATCGCAGCGATGAAACCAACAGTTCTTTCTTACAAAGAATTGGATGAGCAATTCGTTAAAGATGAGTTGGCACAATTGAACCACGTAATCGACCAAGACAACGAAAGCCGTGCAATGGTTAACAAACCAGCTCTTCCACACTTGAAGTATGGATCAAAAGCTCAATTGACTGATGAAGTAATCGCTCAAGCTGAAGCTGACATCAAAGCTGAATTGGCTGCAGAAGGCAAACCAGAAAAAATCTGGGACAAAATCATCCCAGGTAAAATGGATCGCTTCATGCTTGACAACACTAAAGTTGACCAAGCTTACACACTTCTTGCACAAGTTTACATCATGGATGACAGCAAGACAGTTGAAGCATACCTTGAATCAGTTAACGCTTCAGTAGTTGAGTTTGCTCGCTTTGAAGTTGGTGAAGGTATCGAGAAAGCTGCAAACGACTTTGAAGCTGAAGTTGCAGCTACAATGGCAGCAGCCTTGAATAACTAATAATAAAAAGGAAGCCAAATTGCTTCCTTTTTTCTATGCAGTCGATTTTTATAGGGAGATGTTCCTATTTTTAAGGTATAAATAAAAAGCCCTATAATAAGGGCTAAGTGTATTTAGGAGACTACACTTCAAATTCATAGAGTGCTGTAGAGAGATAACGTTCACCGTTATCTGGTGCTAGAGCAAGAACTTTTTTACCTGTACCTAATTTCTTGGCAACCTCGATGGCTCCGTAGATAGCTGCAGCTGAAGAAATACCAACAAGGAATCCTTCTTTTCCACCAATCTCACGGCCGAGTGCTAGTGCATCGTCTGATGTTACACGAACGATACCATCATAAGCCTTTGTATCCAGTGTATCAGGAATAAATCCAGCTGAGATACCTTGAATTTTGTGTGGTCCAGGTTTTTCACCAGATAGAATAGCAGATTCGTCTGCCTCTACTGCAAAAACTTGAATGTTAGAATTTGCTGATTTGAGTGCATGAGAAACACCAGAAATCGTTCCACCGGTACCCACTCCAGCAACAAAGGCATCTAGTCCATCTTTACCGAAAGCAGCTAGTATTTCAGCTCCTGTTGTTCTTTCGTGTACTTCTGGATTTGCTGGGTTGTCAAATTGAAGAGGAAGGAAACCATCACGTTCAGCAGCGATTTCTTGAGCCTTAGCAATAGCACCTTTCATTCCTTCGCTACCAGGAGTAAGGACGAGTTCAGCACCATAGGCTTGGATAATCTTACGTCGTTCCACACTCATAGTTTCAGGCATAACGATAACAACTTTATACCCTTTAGCAGCCCCTACCCATGAAAGTCCAATACCAGTGTTTCCACTTGTTGCTTCAACAATAGTAGAACCAGGTTTCAGAATACCGTCTTGTTCAGCTTTTTCAATCATGCTAAGAGCAATACGGTCTTTTACAGAAGAACCAGGGTTAAATGCTTCAAGTTTTACATAGACATCTGCAGCACCTTCTGGCACAATGTTGTTGAGTTTAACAATCGGAGTTTGACCGATTAGTTCAGTAATGTTGTTATAAATAGACATATGAATACCTCTTTGTATAAGATATTTCTAGTATAACGCTATCTATACCATTTGTAAAATATAGAAATCCTATCGAAGTGATAGGATTTTTTTATATCACAGGTCTAAGCCGTTAATTTTCAAGCGATTGTGATAGGCTAATTCTAGTAAATAGGTGTAAAGGAGAACGCTATCCGTTTTCTTTTTGTTCTAGTAGGTCTTGGCAAGCATCTTTTTATGTTGCTAATTAAAGTAGCGGTGAAAATATCAGTGAAACACTGTATTATCTATTATTTACACTAGGTTTACAGGAACTTCAACTTCTCGTAAACCTTGATCAGTTAAAGTGACTTTTCCATTAAAAAATTCCACAAGTGAAGCTTTAATAGTTTCTTTTTCTTCTTTATCAACATAAATCATCGTATCGACTTGATCTGTAAAGTTTGTATCTAGTTCCATGAGATTATGTTCCTTAAGGAAGTTACTGTACTCTTGATACTGAGCGTAAGACATTTGAATAGCAATGCCAGCCTGTTCCTTTATTTCAATGATGCCAATTTCTTTGACAGCTAAGGCGACACTACCTGCGTAAGCACGAATCAATCCTCCAGCGCCTAGCTTAATGCCACCAAAGTAGCGTGTCACGACAACACAGACATTGGTGAGATTGTGATTTTCTAGTACCCCAAGCATGGGAACGCCAGCAGTACCACTGGGCTCACCATCATCACTTGTACGTTTGATTTCACTACGTTTCCCAATAATGAAGGCAGAGCAGTTATGCGTAGCTTTGTAGTGCTCTTTCTTGATGGTAGTAATGAACTCACGAGCCTCTTCTTCGCTATAAATACGCTTGGCATGACAGATAAAGCGGGATTTTTTGATTTCTTCTTGGACTTGTCCGTCCTCTTTAATTGTTCTAAATTCCATGATTTAATTGTACTAAAAAATCATCTAAAGCGCTAGGTTTTTACGAATAAAGAAGTATGAAAGTAAATCCAAATTATCTCGGTCGCTTGTTTACTGAGAATGAATTAACTAAAGAGGAACGTCAGTTGGCGGAGAAACTTCCAGCAATGAGAAAGGAGAAAGGGAAACTTTTCTGTCAACGTTGTGATAGTGCTATTTTAGATGAATGGTATTTGCCCATCGGTGCTTACTATTGTAGGGAGTGTTTACTGATGAAGCGAGTCAGGAGTGATCAAGCTTTATACTATTTTCCGCAGGAGGATTTTCTGAAGCAAGATGTTCTTAAATGGAGTGGCCAATTAACTCCTTTTCAAGAGAAGGTATCAGAGGGATTGCTTCAAGCAGTAGACAAGCAAGAGCCAACCTTGGTACATGCGGTGACAGGAGCTGGAAAGACAGAGATGATTTACCAAGTTGTTGCCAAAGTGATTAATGCGGGTGGTGCAGTATGTTTGGCCAGTCCTCGCATAGATGTTTGTTTGGAGCTATACAAGCGCCTGCAAGATGATTTTGCTTGCAAGATATCTTTACTACACGGAGAATCAGAGCCGTATTTTCGAACACCACTAGTTGTTGCGACGACCCATCAGTTATTGAAGTTTTATCAAGCTTTTGATTTGCTGATAGTGGATGAAGTAGATGCCTTTCCTTATGTTGACAATCCCACGCTTTACCATGCTGTCAAAAATAGTGTAAAGGAGAATGGCTTGAGAATCTTTTTAACAGCAACTTCTACCGATGAGTTAGATAGGAAGGTTCGCATAGGAGAACTAAAACGATTGAGCTTGCCAAGACGATTTCATGGAAATCCGTTGATTATTCCTAAACCTGTCTGGTTATCCGATTTTAATCGCTATTTAGAGAAGAAGTGTTTGTCACCAAAGTTAAAGTCTTATATTGAAAAGCAGAGAAAGACAGGTTATCCGTTACTCATTTTTGCCTCAGAAATTAAGAAAGGGGAACAGTTAAAAGAAATTATACAGGAGCAATTTCCCAATGAGAAAATTGGCTTTGTATCTTCTATCACAGAAAATCGATTAGAGCAAGTACAAGCTTTTCGAGATGGAGAGCTGACAATACTTATCAGTACTACAATTTTGGAGCGTGGAGTTACCTTCCCTTGTGTGGATGTTTTTGTAGTAGAGGCCAACCATCATCTGTTTACCAAATCTAGTTTGATTCAGATTGGTGGACGAGTTGGACGAAGCATGGATAGACCGACAGGAGATTTGCTTTTCTTCCATGACGGGTTAAATACTTCAATCAAAAAGGCAATTAGGGAAATTCAACAGATGAATAAGGAGGCGGGGCTATGAAGTGCTTATTATGTGGGCAGACTATGAAGGCTGTTTTAACTTTTAGTAGTCTCTTACTTCTGAAGAATGATGACTCTTGTCTTTGTTCAGACTGTGACTCTACTTTTGAGAGGATTGGAGAAGAGAACTGCCCAAACTGTATGAAAACAAATTTGTCAACGAAGTGTCAAGACTGTCAACTTTGGTGTAAAGAAGGAGTTGAAGTCAGTCATAGAGCGATTTTTATTTACAATCAAGCTATGAAGGATTTTTTCAGTCGGTATAAGTTTGATGGAGACTTCCTTTTAAGAAAAGTTTTTGCTTCAGTTTTAAGTGAGGAGTTAAAAAAGTACAAAGAGTATCAATTTGTTGTAATTCCCCTAAGTCCTGAAAGATTGCTCGAGAGGGGATTTAACCAGGTTGAAGGTTTAGTTGAAGAAGCAGGGTTCTCTTTTCAAGACTTACTAGAGAAGAGAGAAGAGCGGGCCAGTTCTTCCAAAAATCGTTCAGAACGCTTGGGGACAGAACTTCCTTTCTTTATTAAAAGGGGAGTCACTATTCCTAAAAAAATCCTACTTATAGATGACATTTATACTACTGGAACAACTATAAATCGTGTGAAGAAGCTGTTGGAAGAAGCTGGTGCTGAGGATGTAAAAACATTTTCCCTTGTAAGATGAGGAAAAAATTTGCAAAAATAAAATGAAAGCGTTATAATGAAATCAGAAAAACAAAAATGTTTAGAAAGAAGGTACTCATATGATTAAATATAGTATCCGTGGTGAAAACCTAGAAGTAACAGAAGCAATTCGTGATTATGTAGTTTCTAAACTCGAAAAGATCGAAAAGTATTTTCAAGCTGAACAAGAGTTGGATGCTCGAGTTAACTTGAAGGTGTATCGTGAAAAAACTGCTAAAGTGGAGGTGACGATTCCGCTTGGTTCAATTACTCTTCGTGCAGAAGATGTGTCTCAAGATATGTATGGTTCAATTGACCTTGTAACCGATAAAATTGAACGTCAGATTCGTAAAAATAAAACAAAAATCGAGCGTAAAAATAAAAACAAGGTAGCAACTAGTCAATTATTTACAGATGCTTTGGTGGAAGATACAAATGTTGTCCAATCTAGAGTTGTTCGTTCAAAACAAATTGATTTAAAACCAATGGATTTGGAAGAAGCTATTCTACAGATGGATTTGTTGGGACATGATTTCTTTATCTATGTGGATGTTGAAGATCAGACAACCAATGTGATTTATCGTCGTGAGGATGGCGAGATTGGCTTGTTAGAAGTTAAAGAATCTTAATTTCAATATGTGTAAAGGAAGGTTTACTGAATTGTAAACCTCCTTTTTTTATAATTGATAGAATTACTGATTACACTTTTAAAAAGTCGCTTTTTGGTGGTTATTATGGTATAATGGGTGCCAAGAGGTTTGGAATGAAAAAATTTTATGTAAGTCCTATTTTCCCCTTAATATTAGGAATAGTGGCGTTCGGAGTGCTATCTGTGCAACTTGTTTTTGTAACGAATACACTGGTAACGCTATTTCTTTTGCTACTTATTTTGGGTTCATATATTTTACTATTCATCCATCAGAGAGACTACTACTCAAAGAGTGAAGTAGAACAAATCCAGTATGTAAACCACCAAGCTGAAGATAGTTTGACAACCTTGTTAGAACAGATGCCTGTCGGAGTTATTAAACTAGACTTATCGTCAGGTGAAGTTGAATGGTTCAATCCTTACGCTGAATTGATTTTGACTAATGAAGTGGGCGAGATTGATGTTGCATTAATTCAAACAATTATAAAGGCTTCTGTGGGGAATCCAGGTTCTTATGCTACCTTAGGTGAAATCCGTTATTCGGTTCATATGGACAAGGTATCTGGAGTTCTTTATTTCTTTGATGTGTCTGGAGAATACGAAGCGACTGTTGAGTTAGTTACGAGTCGACCTGTGATTGGGATTGTCTCCGTTGACAACTATGATGACTTAGAAGATGAAACATCGGAGTCTGATATCAGTCATATTAATAGTTTTGTAGCCAATTTTGTTTCAGAATTTGCTGGGAAGCATGCCATGTTCTCTCGTCGAGTGAGTATGGATCGCTTTTATCTATTTACGGACTACACGGTGCTTGAGGGATTGATGAACGATAAATTTTCTGTTATTGATTCTTTCAGAGAAGAGTCGAAACAGAGACAGTTGCCCTTGACCTTAAGTATGGGATTTTCTTATGGTGATGGAAATCATGATGAGATAGGGAAAGTTGCATTGCTCAACTTGAACTTAGCTGAAGTGCGTGGTGGCGACCAAGTGGTTGTCAAGGAGAATGACGAAACGAAAAATCCAGTTTATTTTGGTGGTGGATCTGCTGCCTCAATCAAACGTACACGGACTCGTACGCGTGCTATGATGACGGCTATTTCAGATAAGATTCGTAGTGTGGATCAGGTTTTTGTAGTTGGTCACAAAAATCTAGATATGGATGCTCTTGGCTCTGCTGTAGGTATGCAGTTGTTTGCCAGCAATATGACTCAAAATAGCTATGCTATTTATGATGAAGAACAAATGTCGCCGGATATTGAACGAGCTGTTTCATTCTTAGAAAAAGAAGGAGTTACAAAGTTGTTGTCTGTTAAGGATGCAATGGGTTTGGTGACCAATCGTTCTTTGTTGATTCTTGTTGACCATTCAAAGACAGCTTTAACTTTATCGAAAGAATTTTATGATTTGTTTACACAGACCATCGTTATTGACCACCACAGAAGAGATCAGGATTTCCCAGACAATGCAGTTATCACTTATATCGAAAGTGGTGCAAGCAGTGCCAGTGAGTTGGTGACGGAATTGATTCAGTTCCAGAATTCTAAGAAAAATCGTTTGAGTCGTATGCAGGCCAGTGTTTTGATGGCTGGTATGATGTTGGATACTAAAAATTTCACCTCACGAGTGACTAGTCGGACATTTGATGTTGCTAGCTATCTCAGAACGAGAGGAAGTGATAGTATTGCTATCCAAGAAATCGCTGCGACAGATTTTGAAGAATATCGTGAGGTCAATGAACTTATTTTACAGGGGCGTAAATTAGGTTCAGATGTACTGATAGCAGAGGCTAAGGACTCGAAATGCTATGATACAGTTGTTATTAGTAAGGCAGCAGATGCCATGTTAGCTATGTCGGGCATTGAAGCGAGTTTTGTTCTTGCGAAGAATACACAAGGATTTATCTCTATCTCAGCTCGCAGTCGTAGTAAACTGAATGTACAACGGATCATGGAAGAGCTGGGAGGTGGAGGCCACTTTAATTTGGCAGCAGCTCAAATTAAGGATTTAACCTTGTCAGAAGCAGGTGAAAAACTGACAGAAATTGTATTAAATGAAATAAAGGAAAAGGAGAAAGAAGAATGAAAGTAATCTTTTTAGCAGATGTTAAAGGAAAAGGTAAAAAAGGTGAAATTAAGGAAGTACCAACAGGGTATGCACAAAACTTTCTTATCAAAAAGAATTTAGCAAAAGAAGCAACTGCTCAAGCTGTAGGTGAACTTCGTGGTAAACAAAAATCAGAAGAGAAAGCTCACGCTGAGATGATTGCAGAAGCAAAAGCAATTAAAGACCAACTAGAAGCAGAAGAAACGGTTGTAGAATTTGTTGAAAAAGTTGGTCCAGATGGTCGTACCTTTGGTTCCATTACCAATAAGAAAATTGCAGAAGAATTGCAAAAGCAATTTGGAATTAAGATTGATAAGCGTCATATTCAAGTACAAGCTCCGATTCGAGCAGTTGGTTTGATCGATGTACCAGTGAAAATCTATCAAGATATCACAGGTGTGATCAATCTTCGTGTGAAAGAAGGGTAAATTTACACTTTCTTGACAAGATTGTAAAAGGAAGGGAAGTCTGATGGCAGAAGTAGAAGAGTTACGAGTACAACCTCAAGATATCTTAGCTGAGCAATCCGTTTTAGGGGCTATCTTTATTGACGAGAGTAAGCTTGTTTTTGTGCGAGAATATATTGAGTCTCGGGACTTTTTTAAGTATGCCCATCGTTTGATTTTCCAAGCTATGGTCGATTTATCCGATCGTGGCGATGCTATAGATGCAACAACGGTTCGTACCATTCTTGATAATCAAGGTGATTTACAGAATATTGGTGGCTTGTCTTACCTGGTTGAGATTGTCAATTCTGTGCCAACTTCTGCTAATGCGGAGTATTATGCTAAGATTGTTGCAGAGAAGGCCATGCTACGTCGATTAATCTCCAAGTTGACAGAGTCTGTCAATCAAGCTTACGAGGCTTCGCAACCAGCTGATGAAATCATTGCTCAGGCAGAAAAAGGCCTGATTGATGTCAGCGAAAATGCTAATCGAAGTGGATTTAAGAACATTCGAGATGTGTTGAATATCAACTTTGGAAATCTGGAAACTCGCTCGCAACAAACGACCGATATTACAGGTATTGCGACAGGCTATCGTGACTTGGATCATATGACGACTGGACTTCATGAGGAGGAGTTGATTATCCTAGCAGCCCGTCCAGCGGTTGGTAAGACAGCCTTTGCATTGAATATTGCTCAGAATATTGGGACTAAGTTGGACAAAACGGTTGCTATTTTTTCACTCGAAATGGGTGCGGAAAGTCTAGTGGACCGTATGTTGGCGGCAGAAGGCTTGGTGGAATCGCATTCTATCCGTACGGGTCAATTGACTGATGAGGAGTGGCAAAAATATACCATTGCTCAAGGGAACCTAGCTAATGCAAGTATCTATATCGATGATACGCCAGGGATTCGGATTACAGAGATTCGTTCTCGTTCTCGTAAACTGGCTCAAGAAACTGGAAATCTTGGTTTGATTTTAATAGACTATTTGCAGCTTATCACGGGAACTGGTCGGGAAAATCGTCAACAAGAGGTTTCAGAAATTTCACGTCAGTTGAAAATTTTAGCTAAGGAACTGAAGGTTCCAGTAATCGCTCTAAGTCAGCTTTCTCGTGGTGTAGAACAACGCCAGGATAAGAGACCGGTCTTGTCTGATATTCGTGAATCTGGTTCTATTGAGCAGGACGCTGATATCGTAGCCTTTCTTTATCGCGACGACTACTATGAGCGTGGTGGTGAAGAAGAGGAAGGCATACCAAACAATAAGGTAGAAGTTATTATAGAGAAAAACCGTAGTGGAGCTCGTGGAACGGTGGAATTAATTTTCCAAAAAGAATACAATAAATTTTCAAGTATCTCAAAGAGGGAGGCATAAGATGTCAGATGCATTTACAGATGTAGCCAAGATGAAAAAAATAAAAGAAGAAATCAAGGCACATGAGGGACAAGTCGTAGAAATGACTTTGGAGAATGGTCGTAAGCGCCAAAAAAATAGATTGGGTAAGCTAATTGAGGTTTATCCATCCCTATTTATCGTTGAATTTGGGAACGTTGAAGGAGATAAACAAGCTAATGTTTACGTTGAATCCTTTACTTACTCAGATATCCTTACAGAAAAGAATTTGATTCATTATCTTGACTAAAGTGAGAAATTTTCTCACTTTTTCTTTTTTTCTCCGAATAGTTTAAGTGAAGGTAATCTTCGATTTATATTATTTTTCAAGGAGGAAGAATGAAAATTTCACCATTTAAAGTAGCAGAGACAAGATTTTCTTTTAGAAAATCAGCTAAAAAGGTTGTTCCCTTTTTAGTAGTAGGATTGATGTTAGCAGCGGGTAATAGTGTATATGCCTATTCCGGAGGAAATGGATCGATTGCGCGTGGGGATGATTATCCTGCTCATTATAAAAATGGGAGCCAGGAGATTGATAAGTGGCGCATGTATTCTCGTCAGTGTACTTCTTTTGCAGCCTTTCGTTTGAGTAATGTCAATGGTTTTGAGATTCCGGCGGCTTATGGGAATGCGAATGAATGGGGCTATCGTGCTCGTCGTGAAGGCTATCGTGTCGATAATAGACCAGCGATTGGCTCCATTGCTTGGTCGACTGCAGGAACTTATGGTCATGTTGCTTGGGTGTCAAATGTAATAGGAGATGAGATTGAGATTGAAGAATACAATTATGGAATAAGGGAATCTTACAATAAGCGCGTCGTGAAGGCGAATACTATGACTGGCTTTATTCATTTTAAAGATTTAGCTAGTGGCAGTGTTGGGAATAGTCAATCCTCAGTTTCAACAGGAGGAACACATTATTTTAAGACTAAGGCTGCTATCAAAAATCAGCCTCTAGCTGGCGCAACTGCAATTGATTACTATTATCCTGGGGAGAATGTTCATTATGATCAAATTCTCGAAAAAGATGGGTACAAGTGGTTGAGTTATACGGCTTATAACGGAAGTCGTCGCTATATCCAGCTAGAGGGAGTAACCTCTTCACAGAATTATCAGAATCAATCAGGAAATAGCTCTAACTATGGATCCAATAACAGTTCAACTGTCGGTTGGAAGAAAATAAATGGTAGTTGGTATCATTTTAAATCAAATGGATCTAAATCAACAGGCTGGCTGAAAGATGGATCTAGTTGGTATTATTTGAAATCATCTGGTGAAATGCAGACAGGCTGGTTAAAGGAAAATGGTCTGTGGTATTATTTAGATAGTTCAGGGGCAATGAAAACGGGGTGGTATCAAGTCTCTGGTAAGTGGTATTATTCTTACTCTTCAGGCGCCTTAGCTGTCAATACGACAGTGGATGGCTACAGAGTAAATAGTGATGGAGAACGAGTATAGAAAATGGGAGTAGGAAAATTTCCTACTCTTTTCTGTAAACAGTTTCCTTGACATTTTTTTTGTTTTGCGCTATCATATGTCCATATAATATATGGGAGTCTGTGTACAGTCTGAGAGGAAGCGTTAAGCTTCGACCGCACCTGATCTGGGTAATGCCAGCGTAGGGAACGATACTTAGTCTACTCTTGACCTTTTCCATATATGGCAAAGGTTTTTCTTTTTGTCAAAGGAAAACGAGAAGAGGAGGTTCTTATGAAAGCAAGCATCGCCTTGCAAATTTTACCCCTATCACAGGGGATTGATCGGATTGCTGTTATCGATCAAGTCATTGCTTATCTGCAAGCTCAAGAGGTGACTATGGTGGTGACACCATTTGAAACGGTCTTGGAAGGGGAGTTTGATGAGCTTATGCGCATTCTCAAAGAAGCGCTAGAAGTGGCAGGGCAGGAGGCAGATAATGTTTTTGCCAATGTCAAAATAAATGTAGGAGAGATTTTAAGTATTGATGAGAAACTTGAAAAGTATACTGAGACGACACATTAGTCTATTGGGCTTTATGGGGGTCTTGTCAATCTGGCAGTTAGCAGGTTTTCTTAAACTTCTCCCCAAGTTTATCCTGCCGACACCTCTTGAAATTCTCCTGTCCTTTGTTCGTGATAGAGAATTTCTCTGGCACCATAGCTGGGCCACCTTGAGAGTGGCTTTATTGGGACTGATTTTGGGAGTCTTGATTGCCTGTCTCATGGCTGTGCTTATGGACAGTTTGACTTGGCTTAACGATCTGATTTACCCTATGATGGTGGTTGTTCAGACTATCCCGACCATTGCCATAGCCCCTATCCTGGTTTTGTGGCTCGGTTATGGGATTTTGCCCAAGATTGTCTTGATTATCTTGACAACAACCTTTCCTATCATCGTCAGCATTTTGGACGGTTTTAGGCATTGTGACAAGGATATGCTGACCTTGTTTAGTCTGATGCGGGCCAAACCTTGGCAAATCCTGTGGCATTTTAAAATCCCTGTCAGTCTGCCTTACTTTTATGCTGGTCTGAGGGTCAGTGTCTCCTACGCTTTTATCACAACAGTAGTATCTGAGTGGTTGGGAGGCTTTGAAGGACTAGGTGTCTACATGATTCAGTCCAAGAAATTGTTTCAGTATGATACCATGTTCGCTATTATTATTCTGGTATCGATTATCAGCCTTCTTGGTATGAAATTGGTCGATGTCAGCGAGAAATATGTTATTAAATGGAAACGTTCGTAGAATTAGAATGTTTCGGAAAAAGAAAAGAGGAAATCAAAATGAAAAAAACATGGAAAGTGTTTTTAACTGTTTTAACAGCTCTTGTAGCTGTTGTGCTTGTGGCCTGTGGTCAAGGAACTGCTTCCAAGGACAACAAAGAAGCAGAACTTAAGAAGATTGACTTTATCCTAGACTGGACACCAAATACCAACCACACAGGGCTTTATGTGGCTAAGGAAAAAGGCTACTTCAAGGAAGCTGGGGTGGATGTTGATTTGAAATTGCCACCAGAAGAAAGTTCTTCTGACTTGGTTATTAACGGTAAGGCACCATTTGCAGTCTATTTCCAAGACTATATGGCTAAAAAATTGGAAAAAGGGGCAGGAATTACTGCCGTTGCAGCTATCGTAGAACACAATACATCAGGAATCATCTCTCGTAAATCTGACAATGTAGCTAGTCCAAAAGACTTGGTTGGTAAGAAATACGGAACTTGGAATGACCCAACTGAACTTGCTATGTTGAAAACCTTGGTAGAATCACAAGGTGGGGACTTTGAGAAGGTTGAAAAAGTACCAAATAACGACTCAAACTCAATTACACCGATTGCCAATGGAGTATTTGATACTGCATGGATCTACTACGGATGGGATGGTATCCTTGCCAAATCTCAAGGTGTAGATGCTAACTTTATGTACTTGAAAGACTACGTTAAAGAATTTGACTATTACTCACCAGTCATCATTGCTAACAACGACTACCTCAAAGACAACAAAGAAGAAGCACGTAAAGTCATCCAAGCTATCAAAAAAGGATACCAATATGCTATGGAGCATCCAGAGGAAGCAGCTGATATCCTCATCAAAAATGCACCTGAACTCAAGGAAAAACGTGACTTTGTCATCGAATCTCAAAAATACTTGTCAAAAGAATACGCAAGCGACAAGGAAAAATGGGGGCAATTTGATGCAGCTCGCTGGAATGCCTTCTACAAATGGGATAAAGAAAATGGTATCCTTAAAGAAGACTTGACAGACAAAGGCTTCACCAACGAATTTGTGAAATAATGACAGAAATAAGACTAGAACACGTCAGTTATGCCTACGGACAAGATAGGATTTTAGAGGATATCAATCTGAAAGTGACTTCAGGTGAAGTGGTTTCTATCCTAGGCCCAAGTGGTGTTGGTAAGACTACGCTTTTCAACTTAATTGCGGGGATTTTAGAAGTTCAGTCAGGGAGAATTGTCCTTGATGGTGAAGAAAATCCCAAGGGGCGCGTGAGTTATATGTTACAAAAGGATCTGCTCTTGGAGCACAAGACGGTGCTTGGTAATATCATTCTGCCCCTCTTGATTCAAAAGGTGGATAAGGCAGAAGCTATTGCTCGCGCAGATGAAATTCTTGCGACCTTCCAGTTGACAGCTGTAAGAGATAAATACCCTCATGAACTCAGTGGTGGGATGCGCCAGCGTGTAGCCTTACTCCGGACTTACCTTTTCGGGCACAAGCTCTTTCTCTTAGATGAGGCCTTTAGCGCCTTGGATGAGATAACCAAGATGGAACTCCATGCTTGGTATCTGGAGATTCACAAGCAGTTGCAATTGACGACCCTGATTATTACGCATAGTATTGAGGAGGCCCTCAATCTCAGCGACCGTATCTATATCTTGAAAAATCGCCCTGGGCAGATTGTTTCAGAAATTAAACTAGATTGGTCTGAAGATGAGGACAAGGAAGTTCAAAAAATTGCCTACAAACGTCAAATCTTGGCAGAATTAGGCTTAGATAAGTAGAAAAATAGGGAGTTGGTGAAGATTATCCTTTACCAGCGCCCTTTTTCTTTTAAAAATGAGAAAATTTCGGTATAATAGTCAAAGATAGTCAAGGTTTAAAGAGAGAGGTGGGTTTGTAATGAGATTTAAAAATACATCGGATCATATTGAGGCCTACATCAAGGCGATTTTAGATCAATCTGGAATTGTGGAGTTGCAACGGAGTCAGTTGGCAGATACTTTTCAGGTTGTTCCCAGTCAGATTAACTATGTGATCAAGACACGCTTTACGGAAAGTAGGGGCTACTTGGTTGAAAGTAAGCGTGGTGGCGGAGGCTATATTCGTATAGGACGGATTGAGTTTTCTAGTCATCATGAAATGCTCAAGGAGCTGCTTTACTCAATTGGTGAGCGGATCAGTCAAGAAATTTATGAGGATATTCTACAGCTTTTGGTTGAGCAGGAATTGATGACCAAGCAGGAGATGAATTTGCTGGTAGCAGTAGCTTTGGATCGCATTCTAGGAGAAGAAGCTCCAGTTGTTCGTGCTAATATGCTACGACAGGTCATACAAGAAGTAGATAGAAAAGGGAAGTAAGATGAACTATTCAAAAGCATTGAATGAATGTATCGAAAGTGCCTACATGGTGGCTAGCCATTTTGGAGCTCATTATCTAGAGTCTTGGCACTTGTTGATTGCCATGTCCAATCACAGTTATAGTGTGGCAGGGGCGACTTTAAATGATTATCCGTATGAGATGGACCGTTTAGAAGAGGTGGCTTTGGAACTGACTGAAACGGACTATAGCCAGGATGAAACCTTTACGGAATTGCCGTTTTCTCATCGTTTGCAGGTCCTTTTTGATGAAGCAGAGTATGTAGCGTCAGTGGTTCATGCTAAGGTGCTGGGGACGGAGCACGTCCTTTATGCGATTTTGCATGATGGCAATGCCTTGGCGACTCGTATCTTGGAGAGGGCTGGTTTTTCTTATGAAGACAAGAAAGATCAGGTTAAGATTGCTGCCCTACGTCGAAATCTAGAAGAACGTGCAGGCTGGACTCGTGAAGACCTCAAGGCTTTACGCCAACGCCATCGTACAGTAGCTGATAAGCAAAATTCTATGGCCAATATGATGGGCATGCCGCAGACTCCGAGCGGTGGTCTCGAGGACTATACGCATGATTTGACAGAGCAAGCGCGTTCTGGCAAGTTAGAACCAGTCATCGGTCGGGACAAGGAAATCTCACGTATGATTCAAATCTTGAGCCGTAAGACCAAGAACAATCCTGTTTTGGTTGGGGATGCTGGTGTCGGGAAAACAGCTCTGGCGCTTGGTCTTGCCCAGCGTATTGCTAGTGGGGATGTGCCTGCGGAAATGGCTAAGATGCGCGTGTTAGAGCTTGATTTGATGAATGTCGTTGCAGGGACACGCTTCCGTGGTGACTTTGAAGAACGCATGAACAATATCATCAAGGATATTGAAGAAGATGGTCAAGTTATCCTCTTTATCGATGAACTTCACACTATCATGGGTTCTGGTAGTGGGATTGATTCAACTCTGGATGCGGCCAATATCTTGAAGCCAGCCTTGGCGCGTGGAACCTTGAGAACGGTTGGTGCG
The DNA here is from genome assembly GCF_041432295.1 of Streptococcus sp. 27098_8_109. Lineage (GTDB taxonomy): Bacteria > Bacillota > Bacilli > Lactobacillales > Streptococcaceae > Streptococcus. The sequence goes on along the minus strand of NZ_JAPVZJ010000004.1, from coordinate 64,352 downwards.
ACCACTCAGGAAGAATATCAAAAACACATCGAAAAAGATGCGGCCCTTTCTCGTCGTTTCGCTAAAGTGACGATTGAAGAACCAAGTGTGGCAGACAGCATGACCATTTTGCAAGGTTTGAAGGCGACTTATGAGAAACATCACCGGGTGCAAATCACAGATGAAGCGGTTGAAACAGCCGTCAAGATGGCTCATCGTTACTTGACTAGTCGTCATTTGCCAGACTCTGCTATTGATCTCTTAGATGAAGCGGCAGCAACAGTGCAAAATAAAACTAAAAATGTAAAAGCAGACGATTCAGGTTTGAGTCCAGCTGACAAGGCCTTGATGGATGGCAAGTGGAAACAGGCAGCTCAGCTAATCGCAAAAGAAGAGGAAGTGCCTGTCTATAAAGACTTGGTGACAGAGTCTGATATTTTGACTACCTTGAGTCGCTTGTCAGGTATTCCAGTCCAAAAACTGACTCAGACTGATGCTAAGAAATACTTAAACTTGGAAGCTGAACTGCACAAACGTGTCATCGGTCAAGATCAAGCAGTTTCAAGCATTAGCCGTGCCATTCGCCGCAATCAGTCAGGGATTCGCAGTCACAAGCGTCCGATTGGTTCCTTTATGTTCCTAGGACCTACAGGTGTCGGTAAGACCGAATTGGCCAAGGCTCTGGCAGAAGTACTCTTTGATGACGAATCAGCCCTTATTCGCTTTGATATGAGTGAGTATATGGAGAAATTCGCAGCCAGCCGTCTCAACGGAGCTCCTCCAGGCTATGTGGGTTATGAAGAAGGTGGGGAGTTGACCGAGAAGGTTCGCAACAAACCCTATTCCGTTCTCCTTTTTGACGAGGTAGAGAAGGCCCATCCAGACATCTTTAATGTTCTCTTGCAGGTCTTGGATGACGGTGTCTTGACCGATAGCAAGGGACGCAAGGTTGACTTTTCAAATACCATTATCATCATGACGTCAAACCTTGGTGCGACAGCCCTTCGGGATGACAAGACTGTCGGATTTGGGGCTAAGGACATTCGTTTTGACCAGGAAAATATGGAAAAACGAATCTTTGAAGAGCTGAAAAAAGCTTATAGACCTGAGTTTATCAACCGTATTGATGAAAAGGTGGTCTTCCATAGCTTATCTAGCGACCATATGCAGGAAGTAGTGAAGATTATGGTCAAACCTTTAGTAGCAAGTTTGGCTGAAAAAGGTATTGACTTGAAATTACAAGCTTCCGCACTGAAATTGCTGGCAAATCAAGGATATGACCCAGAGATGGGAGCTCGTCCACTTCGCAGAACCCTGCAAACAGAAGTGGAAGACAAGTTGGCAGAACTTCTTCTCAAGGAAGAATTAGAGGCAGGCAGCACACTTAAGATTGGTGTCAAAGCAGGCCAGTTAAAATTTGATATTGCATAAAAATGGAGAATCAGGAGCAATCTTGATTCTCTTTTTTCTAGTTTTTTATAAAAAACTATTGACAAAACAAAAATATAGTTTATAATAAAAACATAGATAATAAAAATATAAAAAATTATAAAAAGATAATAGGTTTATGAAAAAGAAAACAGCAGTGGTATTTGGAACCTTTGCTCCGCTTCATCAAGGACATATCGATCTAATCCAGCGAGCGAAGCGGCAGTGTGATCAGGTCTGGGTTGTCGTTTCAGGCTATGAGGGAGATCGAGGGGAGCAGGTAGGCTTAACGCTTCAAAAAAGATTTCGCTATATTAGAGAGGCTTTTCGTGATGACGAGTTGACCTCCGTTTGCAAGTTAGATGAGACTAATCTTCCCCGTTACCCTATGGGCTGGCAGGAGTGGTTGGACCAAATGTTAGCGGAGATTTCCTATGATGAAACCCAGCAAGAGCTGATCTTTTTTGTAGGAGAAGCAGACTATCAGCAAGAATTATCTAAACGTGGATTTGGCACTGTCTTGCAAGAAAGAAAGTTCGGTATCTCAGCGACTATGATTCGAGAAAATCCAAGCAAATATTGGAAATATATTGCTCAACCCTTCCGACGTCAGTTTACAAAGAAAGTGTTGATTATGGGAAGTGCCAGCAATGGGAAGACCACTCTGGCCAAGGATTTGGCAAGGTATTACGATGCACCAGTCAGCCTGGAATACGCACGTGAGTATCAGATTAAAAACAATGTCCGCGATGATGAATTGACTCCAAAAGATTACTATTATCTCCTGTTGGGGCAGTATGACCAGACCTCTAAGTTAATCGATAGCAATGCCAATCGAGGCCTAGTGATAGCCGATACCAACTCCTTAGTAACCAAGGGCTACTATGATTATTACATGGAGACTGAGGATCAAGGGGACTTATCAGGAGAGACTTTTGACAATCTATTTGTTTCGATCTTGGCCAAGGAAAAATGGGACTTGATTCTCTTTGTGCAGCCTGTCGGCTCCTATGTCAATGATGGATTTAGAGATATGACCATGGCAGAAGACCATATTCGTCATAGTTTTTCCCAGCATTTGGACCAGATGAGAGAGCGATATTTAACCACCATTCCACTAGTTTATCTAGCTGAGGATTACCTAGGAAATTATGAAGCAGCCAAAGTGGCTATTGATGCCATTTACCAAGCAGATTAGGAGAAAATTATGAAAACAGTAACTGAAAAAATCACACAATTTATCGAAAACTTTAAAAATGTCCATGCCGAAGCCCGCAAGATTGGTTTTGCAGGGATCATGCGCCTGCTCTGGAAAGATCTCTTTGTTGGTCGTAGCCTTTTCCAGTGGTTGTATCTCATTGCCTTGTCAAGTATTCCCTTGATCTTGGAATTCACGCAAAATACGGAAAGTCATGATTGGCTGAGCTTGTTTGCATCTTGGACCGGGATTGTCTGTGTTATCTTGGTAGCAGAAGGGCGTGCAAGCAACTATCTCTTTGGGGCTATTAATTCGGCTATCTATTTGATTTTGGCCATGAATGCGACTTTTTATGGTGAAGTTTTGACGACCGTTTACTTCTTTGTCATGCAGCCGATTGGTCTCTATGCTTGGCTGTCCAACCGTATCAATGACCAAGGAAAAGCAGAAGAATCTCATTTTGAAGCTAAGAAATTATCTGTGCTTGACTGGCTCAAGTACTTGGCTTTGACTGCTATCATTTGGATTGGTATGGGCTTGGCTTACCAAAGTATCCATAGTGCTCGCCCTTTCCGTGATAGTGTTACCGATGCGACCAATGGTGTCGGTCAGCTCTTGATGACCCGTCTCTATCGTGAGCAATGGATTTTCTGGATTGCAACCAATCTCTTTAGTATCTATCTCTGGTGGGGTGAAAATATCCATATTCAAGGGATGTACTGGGTTTACACACTCAATAGTCTAGTAGGTTGGTACCAATGGACTAAGGCAGTTCGTAAGGAGGCATAAAATGACGGACACGATGATTCCAGCAGGGATGATGGAAAGAGAATATTTTGAAATTCATGCAAGTCAGGAGGAATTTTTGGATTGGTACTACAAGCAGGAACTTCCTCAATACGAAAAACCAAGTGTGACGGTGGATATGGTAGCCTACTGCTTTGTCGAAGGAAAGATCAAGCTCTTATTAATTCGTCGCAAGGCTCATCCATATCAAAATTGTTTGGCTCTGGTTGGAGGATTTATGGACAAGGGCGAAGACGCTGCGCATGCCTGCCAGCGTGAGGTTAGAGAAGAAGTTAATCTCAATCTTCCTTTGGAAAAAATTGAGCAATTGATGACCGTATCGACCCCCGGCCGTGACCCACGGGGCTGGACAGTGACCATTGCCCACTTGGTTTATTTGCCTAGTTGTGCATTAGAACTTGTTCAAGCAGGAGACGATGCCAAGGATGTCGTTTTCGTAGATGTCGATTTTCAGACAGGCAAGTGCTTCTTAGAGGGAGTAGAGTTGGAGGAGCAAGCCTTCGCTTTTGACCATTATGCCATTATCCAAGAATCCATCAAACGAATCCAAGGCCGTCTCGACTGGAATCCGACCTTCCTTTATCTGCTGGAGGAGGAGTTCACTGTCTACGAAGGAACTGAACTGGTCAATCTTATCAATCCCGGTCGTCCAATCGTCAGCAATAACTTTCTCGTAAAATACGGAGAATATGTAGAAGAAGTCGGACTCAAACGAGTACCTAAAAAGAAACCCAGAAAAACCTATCGATTGAAATAAAAAGCGAGGCCGGGAAAAAGTTCCCGACCTCTTTATTTGCCTTTATTAGTTTGATTTGCTGTTGCGACTGTTTTAGGGATGGCTATCTTTCTTAGAATTGCTCATGATGCGAATGAATAAATCTTTGTATTTATATTTTAAATAGGTTTCGTGTAAGTACAATAAAGCTATATTTACAATCATAAAAATGGTTATTAAGTAAAATAAATCAAATGTAGTCTGAGAGTAGCGAATTGCAGACTGATAAGACCAGAAAGCTCCCAAAATCATCCAAGGAAGATACTTGTAATATTTGCTTAACATAAACCTATACCTCCTATATCCTAGTTCGCTATTATTATATTCCTTTGCAGTTAAAGATGCAAGCGATTACACAAGAGCGATTTAAAAAATTTTAAACAAAATAGGAATTTTTCTCTGTTTTTTCTATTAGATTACGAATAAAGGAGTAGGAGGAGTAAATGTATCTAAATTATGTGAGATTTTTAAAATAGTTTAGATAAATTGTTGACATATTCAAATTTGAATGTTACAATTATATTACAAAAAGATTTCTTTATATTTCTAAAACATTACAAAGGAGTAGAAAAATGAAAAAGAAAACCTATATCAAATTGATGGCAGCAACTGTATTGGCTTCTACTTTGCTACTGGGAGCTTGTGGAAATAAAAAGGAAACAACTCAAGCAAGCAGTTCTGCTAAGACAAGCCAATCATCAAGTTCTAAAGTAGCTTCTTCTAGCAAAGAAAGCAAGACTCAGAAGTCCTCAAGTTCAGCTTCATCTGAAAAGGCCAAGGCGTCTACTGATCAATCTTCAGCAACTGCAACGCCATCACAAGCGGCACCTGCACCAGAGCAAAGACAAGGTCAAGAAGTGGCTAATCAACAGGCGGCTAGTCAACAAACTCCTGCTCAGACTCCTTCAACTCAACAGGCTCCTCAAGCCCAGTCTAACCAATCAAGCTATGATCCTACAACTGACCGCAAACTTCAAGACAAACAAGCAGAGCAAAATAAACGCTACAAGGGTGTTTTAACTATGGTAGATGGTGATTTCTCAGCTGCAGCGGGCAATTGGAAGGGAGCAAATGGCGAAACCATCACAGTTTCATCAGGTGGTCAATTTACAGTAGAATCTTCTGATGGAAAGAAAGAAAATTATTCTATCAAAGGTTATTCTTATACTCTTGATGATGGTAAGTATAATGCCAAAATTGGTGGGGGAAAAATCATCCAAATTACAACAGGAGCGGATGGTAAGGTTTCCAGTGTTACTTTGAATCAGTAATACCCCTCAGTATTTAAATTTTTACAATCAAAGAAAATCCGTCAGCTCAATAAGAGTTGACGGATTATTTTATACTTATACTTGGGTTAAAAATTCTTCTATAGTAAGAATTTGAGCAAACTCATCTTGTAGAGAAAGGAGATTAATCTCATGGATAGTCTCAGGAGAGATGGCCTGACCATTTTTGTTAGATAGGGTAAAACTGGCAGTGGCATCTGCTAGTAAAGTGACTTCAAAACCAAGATTTGCTGCCATTCGTATCGTAGTAGATACACAATGAGGCAGGGTTAAACCAACAACGACTAAATGACAAATCTGATTTTTTCGTAAATATGTTTCAAGATTTGTTCCAATAAAGGCGCTATTAACCGTTTTTTGAAAGACAGGTTCTGCAGTAACTGGCTCAAATCCACTTTTAAACACCTGATTTTGTTTGTTATGAAATTGCGACTGGGGATTATCAGATATGTGTTGAATGTGTAAGACTGGAAGACCGCGTTTACGAAAGTATGTCAGTACCCTCAATGCTTGAGATTCAGCTTGAGGGTTGTTTCGTTCTCCCCAGATGGGTCTATCAAATGCTTTTTGCATATCGATAATCAGTAGAGCAGTATGAACCATTTTAAGCCTTATCCAATTGCAAGAGAGCCTCAATCTCTGCCAGAGTGCTAGCTTGTGAAATAGCTCCACGGAGTTTGGCTGCGCCAGATGTTCCACGGAGGTAGTGAGGAGCGAGGCCACGGAATTCACGAACTGCTACGTTTTCCCCTTTGAGGTTAATCAAACGTTTCAAGTGTTCGTAGGCGATTTTCATCTTGTCTTCAAAGGTCAAATCAGGTAGGATTTCTCCTGTTTCAAAATAATGGTTGATTTGGTTGAAGAGGTAAGGATTTCCCATGGCAGCGCGGCCAATCATGACTGCATCAGCACCGACTTCTTCGATGCGTTGTTTGGCTTCTTGGACAGTACGGATATCACCGTTGGCGATAAATGGAATCTTGGTCAAAGCTTGAGCGACCTTGTGAAGGGTCTCAAGGTCTGCGTGACCTGTATACATTTGCTCACGGGTACGGCCATGCATAGCGAGGGCAGAAACACCTGCAGCTTCAGCAGCCAGGGCATTTTCCACGGCAAGAGATGGATCAGCCCAACCGGTACGCATTTTGACAGTAAGTGGGATATCAAGGACAGATTGAACCTTATTGATAATAGAGTAAATCTTGTCTGGGTCCTTGAGCCACATAGCGCCAGCTTCGTTCTTCACGATTTTGTTAACTGGGCAGCCCATGTTGATATCCACGATATCGGTTTTGGTGTTTTCTTGGATGAATTCTGCTGCGCGTGCGAGGCTGTCTTCATCGCTACCAAAAAGTTGGATAGAGACTGGGTTTTCGCCTTCATCGATATGAAGCATGTGCAGGGTTTTTTCGTTGTTGTATTGGATTCCCTTGTCAGAGACCATTTCCATAACAACGAGTCCAGCTCCGAGTTCTTTTGCAATAGTACGAAAGGCTGAGTTGGTGACACCAGCCATGGGTGCTAAAACGGTACGATTGGGAATCTCAACATTGCCAATCATAAAAGGTGTATTAAGATTTGTCACGAATGAGTTCCTCCAGGTCGTTTTCATCAAAGTTGTAAGTAGTTTGGCAGAATTGACAAGTAATTTCTGCTCCGTGGTCTTCCTCTTTCATTTCCTGTAAGTCTGAGCTTGGAAGGCTGGCAAGAGCGTTCATAAAGCGTTCATGGCTACAGTCACATTGGAAACGAATTTCTTCTTCAGAAAGACGTTTGTAGGCCTCGTCACCATAGATAGCCTTGAGGAGTGCTTCGATATGGTCTTCACTTTCGAGAAGGGTTGAGATAGCTGGCATTGCTTGGATGCGTTTTTCAAAGCGAGCAATCTCTTCTTCCTTGGCTCCAGGCAAGACTTGAACTAGGAAACCACCTGCAACTTTTACCTTGTCTTCCTCGTCCAAAAGGACATTGAGACCGACGGCTGAAGGGGTTTGTTGGCTCTCAGTCAGGTAAAAGGCCAGGTCTTCACCAATTTCCCCAGAGATGAGGGGAGTCATAGAGTTGTAGGGATTTCCAGTACCGTAGTCTGTGATAACGAGGAATTGACCATTTCCAACAAAAGGTCCAACTAGAACTTCACCAGTTGCAGTCTTTTTGATGTCAACACCAGGATTTTGAACGTAGCCTTTGACATTACCCTTTGTATCAGCGACGGTGATGATAGCCCCTAGAGAGCTAGAACCCAGCACCTTAACTGTTAGTTTAGTATTTCCTTTTTCATTGGCTGCGAGAATCTGGCTGGCGATAAGAGTTCGACCAAGCGCTACAGTTGAGCTAGCTTGGGTTTGGTGTTTTTCTTGAGCAGTGCGGACAGTTTCTGTGCTATCAAGGACAAAAGCACGAAAGGCGCCACTTTCTGATATAGTTTTAATAATTTTATTCATAGCTACTATTTTAGCATAAAAATGCCCAAAGGGGGAGCCGTGTGTTTGTTGATTTTCAGGATAATGGACCAGGAAATCAGCATGAAAATAAAAAGAGAAACAGATTATTTCAGCATTTGGAAGATTTATGTATGCTTAAGGAAGAAAATGAAAGGGGTAACAAATGTATTTAGGCGACTTGATGGAAAAGGCTGAATCTGGCCAATTTTCAATCCTTTCCTTTCTATTACAAGAGTCTCAGACGACCGTCAAGGCTGTGATGGAGGAAACAGGATTTTCAAAAGCAACCCTAACAAAATATGTCACCCTGCTCAATGACAAGGCTCAGGAAAAAGGTCTGGATCTGAAAATTCGTTTGGCAGATGAAATTTTGAGTTTATCAATTGGTCCTGCAGTCAAAGGGCGAGAGATTCGAAGCTTATTTTTAGAAAATGCCATAAAATACCAAATTCTAGTCTATCTTCTCTATCACCAACAGTTTTTAGCCCACCAGCTGGCTCAAGAGTTGATGATTAGTGAGGCAACACTTAGTCGTCATTTATCAAGTTTGAACCAGATTTTATCAGAATTTGATTTATCCATCCAAAATGGGCGGTTGCGTGGCCCAGAACATCAGATTCGCTATTTCTATTTCTGTCTTTTCCGCAAGGTCTGGTCCAGTCAGGAATGGGAAGGCCACATGCAGAAACCAGAGAGAAAGCAGGAGATTGCCAGTTTAGAAGAAATCTGCGGTGCAAGTTTGTCTTCAGGGCAGAAACTGGACTTGGTTTTATGGGCTCACATCAGCCAACAACGTCTTCGGGTCAACGCCTGTCAGTTTCAAGTGATAGAAGAGAAAATGCGAGAGTATTTTGACAATATTTTCTACCTTCGTTTGCTTCGAAATGCTCCGTCCTTTTTTGCTGGGCAACACCTTCCTCTAGGAACTGAGGATGGGGAGATGATGATTTTCTTCTCTTTCCTCCTATCTCATCGCATTCTTCCTCTTCATACTATGGAGTATATACTTGGATTTGGAGGGCAGTTGGTAGATTTGCTGACGCAATTGATTCAAGAAATGAAGAAGGAGGAGCTATTGGGGGATTATACAGAGGACCATGTCACCTATGAACTCAGTCAGCTTTGTGCTCAAGTCTGTCTATACAAGGGCTATATCTTACAGGATCGCTACAAGTACCAGTTAGAGAATCGTCATCCTTATTTGTTGATGGAACATGATTTTAGGGGAACGGCAGAGGAGATTTTTCATGCTCTACCGGCCTTTCATCAGGGGACAGATCTAGATAAGAAAATTCTCTGGGAATGGCTCCAGTTAATCGAATATATGGCTGAAAATGGTGGCCAGCATATGCGGATTGGTCTGGATTTGACATCTGGTTTTCTTGTCTTTTCAAGGATGGCAGCCATTTTGAAACGGTATTTGGAATACAATCGTTTTATTACCATTGAAGCCTATGATTGTACTCGGCATTATGATTTGCTGGTTACCAATAACCCGATTCATAAGAAGGAACAGACCCCAGTTTATTATTTAAAAAACGATTTGGATCTGGAAGATTTGGCAGGGATTCGTCAGTTATTATTCACTTAATACTCTTCGAAAATCTCTTCAAACCACGTCAGCGTCGCCTTACCGCACTCAAGTACAGCTTGCGGCTAGCTTCCTAGTTTGCTTTTTGATTTTCATTGAGTATAAAAGGCCTGGTTGTTTCAGGTCTTTTTTGTGAAATTCACACAATCTCCTCACATTTTTTAAAAAATTAAAAAAAGTTGATAAGCAAGAAAGCGCTTTATTTTGTATACTAGTAAGTGTAAAGAGGAAACATCCTCAAGATCTTTATCAGGAGGACAGCACATGTCACAAGAAAAATACATCATGGCCATTGACCAGGGGACTACAAGCTCTCGTGCCATTATTTTCAACAAAAAAGGAGAAAAGGTCAGCTCGAGTCAAAAAGAGTTTACCCAGATTTTCCCTCAGGCAGGTTGGGTAGAGCACAATGCCAATGAAATTTGGAACTCAGTCCAGTCAGTTATTGCGGGTGCTTTCATCGAAAGTGGTGTCAAGCCAAGTCAAATCGAAGCAATCGGAATTACCAACCAACGTGAAACAACTGTTGTCTGGGATAAGAAAACAGGGCTCCCTATCTACAACGCTATCGTTTGGCAGTCTCGCCAAACAGCCCCTTTAGCTGAGCAACTAAAAAACCAAGGTTATGTGGAAAAATTCCATGAAAAGACTGGTTTGATCATCGATGCTTACTTCTCAGCGACTAAGGTTCGTTGGATTTTGGATCATGTTGAAGGTGCTCAAGAGCGAGCAGAAAAAGGGGAATTGCTCTTTGGTACTATCGATACTTGGTTAGTTTGGAAATTGACTGACGGTGCGGCTCACGTGACCGACTACTCAAACGCAGCTCGTACCATGCTTTATAACATTAAAGAACTCAAATGGGATGATGAGATTTTGGAAATCCTCAACATTCCTAAGGCTATGCTTCCGGAAGTTCGTTCTAACTCTGAAATCTACGGTAAGACAGCCCCATTCCATTTCTATGGTGGAGAAGTCCCAATCTCAGGTATGGCTGGTGACCAACAGGCAGCCCTCTTTGGACAGTTGGCCTTTGAGCCTGGTATGGTCAAGAATACTTATGGAACAGGCTCTTTCATCATCATGAATACTGGTGAAGAAATGCAGTTGTCTGAAAATAACCTCTTGACAACGATTGGTTACGGAATTAACGGCAAGGTTTACTATGCCTTGGAAGGTTCTATCTTCATCGCAGGAAGTGCCATTCAGTGGCTTCGTGACGGTCTTCGCATGGTTGAAAATTCACCAGAATCTGAAAAATACGCTCGTGATTCTCACAACAATGATGAAGTTTATGTCGTTCCAGCATTTACAGGTCTAGGTGCTCCATACTGGAACCAAAACGCTCGCGGTTCTGTCTTTGGCTTAACTCGTGGAACAAGTAAAGAAGACTTTATTAAGGCGACTTTGCAATCTATCGCTTATCAGGTGCGTGATATCATCGACACCATGCAAGTGGATGCTCAGACAGCTATTCAAGTCTTGAAAGTGGACGGTGGTGCAGCTATGAACAATTTCCTCATGCAGTTCCAAGCTGACATTTTGGGAATCGATATCGCACGCGCCAAAAACTTGGAAACAACAGCCCTAGGAGCAGCCTTCCTAGCAGGTTTGTCAGTAGGTTATTGGAAAGACTTGGATGAGTTGAAACTCTTGAATGAGACAGGAGAGCTCTTCGAGCCATCGATGAACGAATCTCGCAAGGAACAACTCTACAAGGGCTGGAAGAAGGCTGTAAAAGCAACGCAAGTCTTTGCGGAAATCGATGACTAATACTCAATGAAAATCAAAGAGCAAACTAGGAAGCTAGCCGCAGGTTGCTCAAAGCACTGCTTTGAGGTTGTAAATGAAACTGACGAAGTCAGTAACCATACATTCGGTAAGGCGACGCTGACGTGGTTTGAAGAGATTTTCGAAGAGTATAATACTGGAAGAATAAAGCGACTTAGTTAGAAAGTGTGTAAATATGGAATTTTCAAAGAAAACACGTGAATTATCAATTCAAAAAATGCAGGAACGTACCTTGGACCTCTTGATTATCGGTGGAGGAATTACAGGGGCTGGTGTAGCCTTGCAGGCAGCAGCTAGTGGTCTAGATACTGGTTTGATTGAAATGCAGGACTTCGCAGAAGGAACATCCAGCCGTTCAACAAAATTGGTTCACGGCGGTCTTCGTTACCTCAAACAATTCGACGTAGAAGTGGTATCAGATACAGTTTCAGAACGTGCTGTAGTTCAACAAATCGCACCACATATTCCAAAACCAGACCCAATGCTCTTACCAGTTTACGATGAAGATGGAGCGACCTTTAGCCTCTTCCGTCTTAAAGTAGCTATGGACTTGTACGACCTTTTGGCAGGAGTTAACAACACACCAGCTGCTAACAAGGTTTTGAGCAAGGAAGAAGTTTTGGAACGCCAGCCAAACTTGAAGAAAGAAGGCTTGGTAGGAGGTGGGGTTTACCTTGACTTCCGTAACAACGATGCCCGTCTCGTGATTGAAAACATCAAACGTGCCAACCAAGACGGTGCCCTCATTGCCAACCACGTGAAGGCAGAAGGTTTCCTCTTTGACGAAAGTGGCAAGATTACAGGTGTTGTAGCTCGTGATCTCTTGACAGACCAAGTCTTTGAAATCAAGGCTCGTCTGGTTATCAACACAACAGGTCCTTGGAGCGATAAAGTACGCAATTTGTCTAATAAGGGAACCCAATTCTCACAAATGCGCCCAACTAAGGGAGTTCACTTGGTAGTGGATTCAAGCAAGATCAAGGTTTCACAACCAGTTTACTTTGACACAGGTTTGGGTGATGGCCGTATGGTCTTTGTTCTCCCACGTGAAAACAAGACTTACTTTGGTACAACCGATACAGACTACACAGGTGATTTGGAACATCCAAAAGTAACTCAGGAAGATGTGGATTATCTACTTGGCATTGTCAACAACCGCTTCCCAGAAGCCAACATTACCATTGATGATATTGAAAGTAGCTGGGCAGGTCTTCGTCCATTGATCGCAGGCAATAGCGCTTCTGACTACAATGGAGGAAATAACGGTACAATCAGTGATGAAAGCTTTAACAACTTGATTGCGACTGTTGAATCTTATCTCTCTAAAGAAAAAACGCGTGAAGATGTTGAGTCTGCTGTCAGCAAGCTTGAAAGCAGTACCTCTGAGAAGCATTTGGATCCATCTGCAGTTTCACGTGGTTCGAGCTTGGACCGAGATGACAATGGCCTCTTGACCCTTGCTGGTGGTAAAATCACAGACTACCGTAAGATGGCTGAAGGAGCTATGGAGCGCGTGGTTGACATCCTCAAAGCAGAATTTGACCGTAGCTTTAAACTGATCAATTCTAAGACTTACCCTGTTTCAGGTGGGGAATTGAACCCAGCAAATGTTGATTCAGAAATCGAAGCCTTTGCGCAACTTGGAGTGTCACGTGGATTGGATAGCAAGGAAGCTCACTATCTCGCAAATCTCTATGGTTCAAATGTACCGAAAGTCTTTGCCCTTGCTCATAGTTTAGAACAAGCACCAGGACTCAGCTTGGCAGATACTTTATCACTTCACTATGCAATGCGCAATGAGTTGGCTCTTAGCCCAGTTGACTTCCTCCTTCGTCGTACCAACCACATGCTCTTTATGCGTGATAGTTTGGATAGCATCGTTGAGCCAGTTTTAGATGAAATGGGACGATTCTATGACTGGACAGAAGACGAGAAAGCAACTTACCGTGCGGATGTTGAAGCAGCCCTTGCTAACAACGATCTAGCGGAATTGAAAAATTAAGAAAAACTAGAAGAGAGGGAGACAAGCCTTCCTTGCCTTCCCTCTCCTTCTTTAAAATGGAGACAACGATATGATGAAAGAATTATTTGGAGAATTTTTGGGGACTTTAATCCTGATTCTTCTAGGAAATGGTGTTGTTGCAGGTGTGGTTCTTCCTAAAACCAAGAGCAACAATGCAGGTTGGATTGTGATTACTATGGGTTGGGGAATTGCTGTAGCCGTTGCGGCTTTTGTATCTGGCACGCTCAGCCCAGCCCACCTAAATCCAGCTGTAACGTTTGCGATGGCCTTAAAAGGAACGCTCTCTTGGGCTTCCGTTTTCCCATACATCCTAGCTCAGTTCGCAGGGGCTATGCTGGGTCAGATTTTGGTTTGGTTGCAATTCAAACCGCATTATGAGGCAGAAGAAAATGCAGGCAATATCCTGGCAACCTTCAGTACTGGACCAGCTATAAAAGATACTGTATCAAACTTGATTAGTGAAATCCTTGGCACCTTTGTATTGGTATTGACAATCTTTGCTTTGGGACTTTATGACCTTCAAGCAGGAATCGGAACCTTCGCAGTGGGAACTTTGATTGTCGGTATCGTTCTATCACTAGGTGGGACAACAGGTTCTGCCTTGAACCCTGCGCGTGACCTTGGACCTCGTATCATGCATAGCATTTTGCCAATTTCAAACAAGGGAGACGGAGACTGGTCTTACGCTTGGATTCCAGTTGTGGGACCTGTTATCGGTGCAGCCTTGGCCGTGCTTGTATTCTCGCTTTTCTAATCTAGAAAACAATTATGTTGAAAAGCTTGAGATGAAAATCTCAGGCTTTTTCATGTAAAAACCATCACTTTTGTTTTCTGCTATTTTATGCTAAAATATTAAAAATCAAATTTTAATTCCAAAGTTGGCAACTAAGATAGGAGAGCTATATGTCTAATTCATTTATCAAGTTGTTAGTCTCTCAATTGTTTGCAAATTTAGCAGATATTTTCTTTAGAGTAACAATCATTGCTAACATATACATTATTTCAAAATCAGTAATTGCCACGTCACTAGTTCCCATTTTAATAGGGATATCCTCTTTTGTTGCGAGTCTTTTAGTTCCTTTAGTTACTAAAAGGATAGCGCTAAATAGGGTTTTATCTTTATCCCAATTTGGAAAGACTATATTATTAACGATACTGGTAGGAATGTTTACCGTAATGCAATCCGTAGCGCCTTTGGTAACCTATCTATTTGTTGTGGCAATTTCAATATTAGATGGTTTTGCAGCACCTGTTTCCTATGCTATTGTGCCACGCTATGCGACCGATTTGGGTAAGGCTAATTCAGCCTTGTCAATGAGTGGTGAAGCTGTTCAATTGGTGGGTTGGGGATTAGGTGGACTCTTATTTGCAACAATTGGTCTGTTACCTACCACGTTTATCATTTTAATATTGTATATCATTTCTAGCTTTCTGATGTTATTTCTTCCTAACGCTGAAGTGGAGGTGTTAGAGTCAGAAACTAATCTTGAAATTTTGCTCAGAGGTTGGAAGTTAGTTGCTAGAGATCCTAGATTAAGACTTTTTGTATCAGCAAATTTATTTGAAATTTTCTCAAATACGATTTGGGTTTCGTCTATCATACTTGTCTTTGTAACTGAGTTATTAAATGAAACGGAAAGTTACTGGGGATATTCTAATACAGCATACTCTATTGGTATTATAATTAGTGGCTTAATTGCTTTTCGGCTATCTGAAAAGTTTCTTGCTTCTAAATGGGAAAGTATTCTTTTTTCTCTTATAGCCATGGCAATAGTGACGCTGACTATTCTATTTTTGCCAAATGCACAGATGTTTTTAGTATTTTCAGCTTTAGTTGGTATGTTATCGCAGCTAAAAGAAGTTCCTGAAAGTGTATTTCTTCAGGAAACAGTAGAGGAAAATAACTTGGTTAATGTCTATTCCGTTCTGGAAGTGATTTCGACACTAGCATTTTCAGTATTTGTTTTGCTAATGAGCTATATTACTGAGAGTTTTGGTATTAGTATCAGTTTTTGGATATCGGCCATTTGTCTGGTGATAGAAGCTATTTTAATTTATATCAGACGAGATTATTTTAAATGAGAGACTAGTTAAAAAGTCTTTAAAAATCAGAAAATCGCATAGTATCAGGTGTTGAAAAAACTTGATATCGTGCGTTTTATTATGGGAAGATTTCCTTCATTTTCTCATGAAATGGAGTTTTGAAACAGTATCACTCTACTTGAAATATACATAGAAAAAGCGCATAACCCTTAAAATAAGCTGAAATCTAGTGAAAATGTACGGTAAACAATTGAAAAACTAGCCTATAAAGTGGTACAATGGTAGAAAAATACTATAGTAAGAGTCTATCTTATTTAGCAAAAATTACAGAAATGAATGGTTTTTCTTGATGAAACAGAGAAAAGAATTGTACCTCTTTCTTGGTCGGACAGCCTTGTATTTTCTTATCTTTCTGGGGCTGCTTTACTTCTTTAGCTATCTTGGTCAGGGTCAAGGAAGCTTTATCTATAATGAATTTTAACTTGAAGGAGAATCCCTATTGTGTCAAATAAACCAATAGTAGATATGATTGAAACCATTGAGCATTTTGCTCAGACACAGCCTAGCTATCCTGTTTACAATGTTTTGGGGCAGGAACATACTTATGGAGATTTGAAGGCTGATTCAGATAGTTTGGCTGCAGCCATTGACCAACTAGGCTTGCCTGAGAAGTCTCCTGTAGTTGTTTTTGGTGGCCAAGAATATGAAATGTTGGCAACCTTTGTTGCTCTGACTAAGTCAGGCCATGCCTACATTCCCATTGATAGCCATTCGGCTTTGGAGCGAGTTTCAGCTATTTTAGAAGTAGCAGAGCCAAGCTTGATTATTGCCATCTCAGACTTCCCATTGGAACAGGTTTCTACGCCAATGATGACTCTAGCTCAGGTTCAAGAAGCCTTTGCTCAAGGGACTAGTTATGAGATTACGCATCCAGTCAAGGGTGATGATAACTACTACATTATCTTTACTTCTGGTACGACTGGTAAGCCTAAGGGAGTGCAAATTTCCCATGATAACCTCCTCAGCTTTACCAACTGGATGATTACGGACAAGGAATTTGCGACGCCAAGTCGTCCGCAAATGTTGGCTCAGCCACCTTATTCTTTTGACTTGTCTGTCATGTATTGGGCTCCGACCTTGGCACTGGGAGGAACTCTTTTTGCTTTACCATCTGTCATCACTCAGGACTTTAAGCAACTCTTTGCGACCATCTTTTCATTGCCGATCGCTATCTGGACTTCAACGCCTTCTTTTGCGGATATGGCCATGTTGTCTGAAGATTTTAATAGCGAAAAAATGCCTGGAATTACGCATTTCTACTTTGATGGTGAAGAATTGACGGTCAAAACAGCTCAAAAACTGCGCGATCGATTCCCAAATGCCCGTATTATCAATGCCTACGGACCAACAGAAGCGACAGTAGCCCTATCAGCTGTTGCCGTGACAGATGAGATGTTGACGACTCTCAAACGCCTACCAATCGGCTATACCAAGGCTGATTCTCCAACCTTTATCATTGACGAGGACGGCAATAAATTGCCAAATGGCGAACAGGGAGAAATCATTGTTTCGGGACCAGCCGTTTCAAAAGGTTATATGAACAATCCTGAAAAAACGGCAGAAGCCTTCTTTGAGTTTGAAGGTCTACCAGCCTATCACACCGGAGATGTGGGAACCATGACGGATGAAGGCTTGCTTCTCTACGGCGGACGCATGGACTTCCAGATTAAGTTTAACGGTTACCGCATTGAGCTAGAAGATGTCTCTCAAAACCTCAATAAGTCTCGCTTTATCGAGTCTGCTGTAGCTGTGCCACGTTATAATAAAGACCACAAGGTGCAAAATCTATTGGCTTATGTCATCTTGAAAGACGGTGTTCGTGAGCAGTTTGAGCGAGATATTGATATTACCAAGGCTATCAAGGAAGATTTAACAGATATCATGATGTCCTACATGATGCCATCTAAATTCCTTTACCGAGACAGTTTGCCACTGACTCCAAATGGAAAGATTGACATCAAAGGATTGATTAACGAGGTGAATAAGAGATGATGGAGTTCTTTCAACAGCTTCCTCATTTAGAGCCATATGGTAATCCTCAGTATTTTGTCTATGTGATTGCTGCAACCTTGCCCATCTTTATCGGTCTCTTTTTCAAGAAACGCTTTGCCTGGTATGAAGTACTGGTTAGTCTTTTCTTTATCGTCACCATGTTGGTAGGTGGGAAGACCAATCAGTTGGCTGCCTTGGGTATTTACCTTTGCTGGGAAATATTGCTCCTGCTTTTCTACAAGCATTATCGAAAAAGCAAGGATGGCAAGTGGGTCTTCTACCTAGTTAGCTTTCTATCCCTCCTTCCGATTATCTTTGTCAAGGTGCAGCCAGCTATCAATGGAACGCAGTCTTTGCTTGGGTTCTTGGGTATTTCTTATCTGACGTTTCGTTCGGTTGGGATTATCATCGAGCTGAGAGATGGAGTGATTAAGGATTTTACCCTCTGGGAATTCCTCCGTTTCCTTCTCTTCATGCCAACTTTCTCGAGTGGTCCAATCGATCGCTTTAAGCGTTTTAAAGAAAATTATCAGACCATTCCTGAGCGGGATGAGTTGATGGATATGTTGGATGAATCTGTTCGCTATATTATGTGGGGATTTTTGTACAAGTTTATCCTGGCTCATGTTTTAGGAGAAACTTTACTACCTCCTCTGAAGAATCTAGCCCTGCAGTCAGGCGGCTTCTTTAACCCCTATGCCTTGGCAGTTATGTATATCTTTGGTATGGAGCTCTTCTTTGACTTTGCAGGTTATTCTATGTTTGCCTTAGCCATTTCAAACTTGATGGGAATCCGTAGTCCTATCAACTTTAATAAGCCTTTTTTATCAAGGGATTTAAAGGAATTTTGGAATCGTTGGCACATGAGTCTCTCTTTCTGGTTCCGTGACTTTGTCTTTATGCGCATGGTGATGGTATTGACCAGAAAGAAGGTCTTTAAAAATCGTAATGTAACCTCAAGCGTGGCCTATATTGTAAATATGCTGATTATGGGATTTTGGCATGGTGTGACCTGGTACTATATCGCCTATGGACTCTTTCATGGATTGGGCTTGGTCATCAATGACGCTTGGATTCGCAAGAAAAAAACGCTCAATAAGGAACGGAAAAAAGCAGGGAAGCCTGCTCTACCTGAGAATCGCTGGATTCAGTTGCTTGGCATGGTTATCACCTTCCATGTCGTCATGCTGTCATTCTTAATCTTTTCTGGATTCTTGAATGATCTATGGTTTAAAAAATAAAGGAAATAAAATATGGATATCAAATCAGAAGTTATCGAAATTATTGATGAGTTGTTTATGGAAGATGTTTCTGACATGATGGATGAAGATCTTTTTGACGCAGGTGTCTTGGATAGTATGGGAACGGTTGAATTGATTGTGGAGATTGAGAACCGTTTTGACATTCGTGTCCCTGTAACAGAGTTTGGTCGCGACGACTGGAATACAGCCAATAAAATCATAGCTGGTATTGTGGAGCTACAAAATGCTTAAACGCTTATGGATGATCTTCGGGCCGGTCTTGATAGCTGGTTTGTTGGTTTTTCTGCTCATTTTCTTTTATCCTACTAGTAAAAGTTATAATTTATCAGAAGAAAAACGATATGCAGCAGCGATTAGTACACAAAGTTTCAGAGAAAGATTTCAGAAAGTGAGAGCTCTTTCGGATCCAAATCTACGATTTATTCCCTTTTTTGGTTCTAGTGAGTGGATTCGATTTGATAGTATGCATCCAGCTGTTTTAGCGGAGAAGTACAATCGTTCGTATAGACCCTATTTTTTAGGACAAGCAGGAGCAGCTTCTTTGAATCAGTACTTTGGTATGCAGCAAATATTGCCAGAGCTAGAAAATAAACAAGCTGTTTTTGTTATTTCTCCTCAGTGGTTCACAGAAACGGAGTATGAACCTGCAGTTTTTCGTAGGTATTTTAACACGGATCAATTGGGCGCTTTTTTGGAAAATCAGTCTGGAGATCTTTCAAGTCGTTACGCCGCTACGCGTTTAATGAAAAAGTATCCTAATGTAGTATTGGGAGATATAGTCAAAAAAATAACCGAGGGTGAGCGACTTTCAGAAATAGATAAGACACTCATAGATACATTGGCACGATTCAACCAAAAACAATCATTTCTATTTGGACAATTGTCAGTGAATGATGGAGAAAAATATAGAGATCGCGTGGAGAAGTATCTAAAAGACTTACCAGATAAGTTTTCCTACGATGAATTGAGAGAAATTGCTGTAAAAGATGCTGAAGCAAATACCACGAATAATGATATGGGGATGGAAAATCATTTCTATGATACGCAAGTAAAGAAAGATTTAAAAAAGTGGAAGGATTATCAGAAAAATTATAATTTTCTAAAATCCTCCGAATATAATGACTTGCAATTAGTCTTGAATCAATTTGCGAATTCAAAAGTGAATGTATTGTTTGTGATTCAACCTGTTAATAAAAAATGGATGGATTATACGGGATTAAATCAAGATATGTATCAACACGCAGTTGAAAAGATTCGTTACCAGTTAGAAAGCCAAGGTTTTACCAATATAGCAGATTTTTCAAAAAATGGTGCTGAACTTTATTTTGTAAAAGATACAATTCATATTGGTTGGTTGGGTTGGTTAGCTTTTGACAAGGCAGTTGATCCTTTCCTATCCAATCCCACACCAGCTCCGACTTACCACTTGAATGAGCGCTTTTTCAGCAAAGATTGGGCGACTTATGATGGAAATGTCAAGGAATTTCAATAGATAATAATATGGAAGAGTTCAAGAATGAAACTGGTTTTCACGTTTTTTCTTGACTCTTTTTTTGGTTGTGATATAATTAACCAGTAAATAATTTTTCAAAGAATAGTATTTTTCTCTTAAAAAAGAGAAGTCCAAAAGGAAAGGAGTCAGATATGAGACAGCTAGCGAAGGATATCGATGCTTTTTTGAATGAGGTGATTTTGCAGGCAGAAAATCAGCATGAAATCCTAATAGGTCATTGTACTAGCGAGGTGGCCCTGACCAATACTCAGGAGCATATTCTCATGCTCTTGTCAGAGGAATCTTTAACAAATTCAGAGTTGGCCCGTCGCCTCAATGTCAGTCAGGCAGCAGTTACCAAGGCCATTAAGTCTTTGGTCAAGGAAGGGATGTTGGAAACGTTTAAAGATCCTAAGGATGCGCGTGTGATTTTTTATCAGTTGACTGATTTGGCTCGTCCAATTGCTGAGGAGCACCACCATCACCATGAGCATACACTTTTAACCTATGAACAAGTGGCGACTCAGTTTACTCCAAATGAACAAAAAGTGATCCAGCGGTTTTTGACTGCTTTAGTAGGAGAAATCAAATAATGAGATATATTACGGTAGAGGATCTATCCTTCTATTATGATAAGGAGCCCGTTCTTGAACATATCAATTATAGTGTTGATAGTGGGGAATTTGTTACCTTGACGGGGGAGAATGGGGCAGCTAAGACGACACTGATCAAGGCTAGTCTTGGTATCCTCCAACCACGCATTGGCAAGGTGACTATTTCAAAGACAAATACACAGGGTAAGAAATTGAGAATAGCCTACCTACCTCAACAGATTGCCAGTTTTAATGCGGGTTTTCCAAGTACGGTTTACGAATTTGTCAAGTCGGGTCGTTATCCACGAAAAGGCTGGTTCCGTCGCTTGAATGCTCATGATGAGGAGCATATCAAGGCTAGTCTGGATTCAGTTGGCATGTGGGAACACCGAGACAAACGCTTGGGGTCTCTTTCTGGAGGGCAAAAGCAGCGAGCGGTGATTGCGCGTATGTTTGCTTCTGACCCAGATGTGTTTATCCTAGATGAGCCGACAACGGGAATGGATGCAGGAAGTAAAAACGAATTTTACGAACTCATGCACCACAGCGCCCATCATCATGGCAAGGCTGTTTTGATGATTACCCATGACCCTGAAGAAGTTAAGGATTATGCGGATCGCAATATTCATCTAGTCCGTAACCAAGACTCGCCATGGCGTTGTTTCAACGTTCATGAGAATGATCAGGAGGTGGGCCATGCTTAGTTTGTTATCTTATGACTTTATGCAACGTGCCTTTCTGGCTGTTATTGCCATGAGTCTTTTCTCGCCAGTATTGGGAACCTTCCTTATCTTGCGTCGTCAGAGTTTGATGAGTGATACCCTCAGCCACGTCTCGCTTTCGGGTGTAGCCTTTGGTCTGGTTCTGGGGATTTCACCAACTATTTCCACTATTGCTATTGTCTTGATTGCGGCGGTCTTTCTGGAGTATCTCCGTACGGTTTACAAGAGCTTTATGGAAATCGGGACAGCTATCCTCATGTCAACGGGTCTGGCTGTTTCTCTGATTGTCATGAGCAAGGGTAAAAGCTCGAGTTCTATGAGTTTGGACCAGTATCTTTTTGGTTCAATCGTGACGATCAGCGAAGAGCAGGTTATTTCCCTCTTTGTCATTGCGGCGGTTGTTTTGATTTTGACCTTCCTCTTCCTTCGTCCGATGTACATTTTGACCTTTGATGAGGATACGGCCTTTGTGGATGGCTTGCCAGTTCGTACCATGTCCATTCTTTTTAACATGGTGACGGGGGTGGCCATTGCCCTTATGATTCCTGCAGCAGGAGCTCTTTTGGTATCGACTATCATGGTCTTACCAGCTAGTATTGCCCTTCGTCTAGGGAAAAACTTTAAATCGGTTATGCTGCTTGCCAGTGCTATTGGATTTTTGGGAATGGTAGCAGGACTTTACATTTCCTACTATGCAGAAACACCTGCAAGTGCAAGTATTACCATTATTTTTGTAACTGTCTTTTTACTCATTAGTTTAGTAAGACGTTTTATCAAATAGGAGACTAACGTGAAAAAAATTAGCTTATTGTTCGCCAGTCTATGTACCTTGTTTTTAGTGGCTTGTTCCAATCAAAAGCAGGCAGATGGCAAACTAAATATTGTGACAACCTTTTACCCTGTCTATGAATTTACCAAGCAAGTCGCAGGAGATACTGCTAATGTAGAACTCCTCATCGGTGCTGGGACAGAACCCCATGAATATGAACCGTCTGCCAAGGCAGTTGCCAAAATCCAAGACGCAGATACCTTCGTTTATGAAAATGAAAACATGGAAACATGGGTACCTAAATTGCTAGATACTTTGGATAAGAAAAAGGTCAAAACCATCAAGGCAACAGGCGATATGTTGCTTTTGCCAGGTGGTGAGGAAGAAGATGGAGACCATGACCATGGAGAAGAAGGCCATCACCATGAGTACGATCCCCATGTTTGGTTATCACCAATTCGTGCCATTAAACTTGTAGAGCACATCCGTGATAGCTTGTCAGCAGATTATCCTGATAAAAAAGAGACCTTTGAGAAGAATGCTGCTGCCTATATCGAAAAATTACAAGCCTTGGATAAGGCTTATGCAGAAGGCTTGTATCAAGCCAAACAAAAGAGCTTTGTGACTCAACACGCAGCTTTTAACTACCTTGCCTTGGACTATGGGCTTAAGCAAGTATCAATCTCAGGTCTCTCTCCGGATGCAGAACCATCAGCTGCTCGCTTGGCAGAATTGACAGAGTATGTCAAGAAAAATAAAATTGCCTATATCTACTTTGAAGAAAATGCTTCTCAAGCCCTTGCTAACACACTTTCAAAAGAGGCAGGTGTCAAAACAGATGTCCTTAATCCTTTAGAAAGTCTGACAGAAGAGGATACCAAGGCTGGAGAAAACTACATTTCCGTTATGGAGAAAAACCTCAAGGCTCTAAAACAAACAACGGACCAAGAAGGCCCAGCAATTGAGCCCGAAAAGGCAGAGGATACTAAGACAGTTCAAAATGGTTACTTTGAGGATGCAGACGTTAAGGACCGCACTTTGAGTGACTATGCAGGTAACTGGCAATCAGTTTATCCTTTCCTTGAAGATGGCACGTTGGATCAAGTCTTTGACTACAAGGCTAAGTTGACTGGTAAGATGACCCAGGCTGAGTACAAGGCCTACTATACAAAAGGCTATCAGACAGATGTGACTAAGATCAACATTACTGATAATACTATGGAATTTGTTCAAGGTGGACAAAGCAAGAAATTCACCTACAAGTATGTTGGCAAGAAAATCTTGACTTACAAGAAAGGCAATCGTGGCGTGCGCTTCCTCTTTGAAGCCACAGATGCTGACGCTGGACAGTTTAAGTATGTTCAGTTTAGTGATCACAATATTGCCCCAGTTAAGGCAGAACATTTCCATATCTTCTTTGGAGGCACAAGCCAAGAAGCTCTCTTTGAAGAAATGGATAACTGGCCAACCTATTACCCAGATAACCTATCTGGCCAAGAAATCGCCCAAGAAATGTTGGCGCATTGATGAGAATCAAAGGATAGCTTTGTATGAGGCTATCCTTTTTAGTTACAAAATAGATGGTTAACATTTTATTTTTAAAAATCGCAGTAAAAACTGCACAACCTTCTTTAAATGTGCTATAATACAGGAAAAAATAATGATGGAGGTCACGATAATGGCAACATTTTTGATGATTTTTGTGGTGGTTTGTGTGCTCCTATTGGTGATAGTCACACTGAGTACAGTTTATGTTGTTCGTCAACAGTCGGTGGCGATTATTGAACGCTTTGGGAAATACCAAAAGGTTGCCAATAGCGGTATTCATATTCGCTTGCCTTTTGGGATTGACTCGATTGCAGCGCGGATTCAGTTGCGCTTGTTGCAAAGCGATATTGTGGTTGAGACCAAGACCAAGGACAATGTGTTCGTTATGATGAATGTAGCGACCCAGTACCGTGTCAATGAGCAGAGCGTGACAGATGCCTACTATAAACTCATGCGTCCAGAATCTCAGATTAAATCTTATATCGAAGATGCTCTTCGCTCTTCTGTTCCAAAATTAACCTTGGATGAATTGTTTGAGAAAAAAGATGAGATTGCCCTTGAGGTTCAACACCAAGTAGCAGAAGAAATGACTACTTACGGTTATATTATCGTGAAAACCTTGATAACCAAGGTTGAACCAGATGCAGAAGTCAAGCAATCCATGAATGAAATCAATGCGGCGCAACGCAAGCGGGTCGCAGCGCAAGAATTGGCGGAAGCCGACAAGATTAAAATCGTCACTGCAGCTGAAGCTGAAGCAGAAAAAGACCGCCTCCATGGTGTGGGGATTGCCCAACAACGTAAGGCGATTGTGGATGGCTTGGCAGAGTCTATCACTGAACTCAAGGAAGCCAATGTTGGCATGACAGAAGAACAAATCATGTCCATCCTTTTGACTAACCAGTATTTGGATACCTTGAATACCTTTGCTTCCAAAGGAAATCAGACTATCTTTTTACCAAATACGCCAAATGGTGTGGATGATATCCGTACACAAATCTTGTCAGCCCTTCGAGCTGACAAGAAATAATAGACTAATACTCTTCGAAAATCTCGTCAAACCGCGTCAGCGTCGCCTTGCCGTAGTGTAACTGACTTCGTCAGTCTTATCTACTACCTCAAGACGGTGTTTTGAGCAACCTGCGGCTAGTTTCCTAGTTTGCTCTTTGATTTTCATTGAGTACAAAGAGCTTGATTTCAGGCTCTTTTTGTATTACCCTTGTAGCTTTGAGGATTAAAATCCTCCTCCACAAATTATAGCATCTTTTCTAAGTATTTAGGGAGTGATGGAGGAAGTGTTGAAAGCGCTTTTGTTTTGTGATATAGTCAAATTGATAGACTTGTTTAAAGAGGAATGCTTGTATGAGAAGAGAAGAAGTTTTGCGAAATCACTGGTTTTTTAGCCAAGAGGTGGGGAAAGAAGAGGCCTTGGCGCCGGATTTTCATAGAGAAAATTGGCAGGCTATTCAAGTGCCACACGACTGGAGTATTTACAATGATTTTGACCATTATTCACCAGCGCAAAATGAGGGTGGTCAGTTAAATGGGGGTCAGGCTTGGTACCGGACGCAGTTTTACTTGGAAGAAGATGTCAGTCTTGTATCGGTGCGTTTGTTGTTTGATGGAGTTTACATGAATGCCCAAGTCTATATCAACGGGCAAGTGCTGGGTTATTATCCCAATGGCTATACACCCTTTTCTTATGATATCACGCCTTATCTAAGAAATGATGGGACGGCCAACCAGCTTGCAGTCTTTGTGGAAAATCAGCAACCTAGCAGTCGTTGGTACTCTGGTAGCGGTATTTATCGAGAAGTAAAATTATTGATTACAGATTCGGTGCATCTGGATTTATATGGGATTAAGATAGAAAGTCCCAAGCTAAAGGAACAAAGAGATGGATGGGTGGAAACTCAGCTTGATAGTAAGGTTTCAAATGATGGCTCTCAGTCCGTGTCGGTGTATTTGGAACAGGGTATCTGGTATGAGGGACAGCGTATTTCTGACTGGCAGGCGACAGACTCTCTAGTGATTGAGTCTGGGGAAAAACATCATTTTCAACAAGCCATATCAATTTTTCAACCTTTGCTTTGGGATATTGACCATCCTCACCTTTACCAATTGAAGACTCGCCTTTACAAAAATGGAATTTTGGTTGATGAAGAAGAGGAGACTTTTGGTTACCGTTATATGGATTGGCAAGCGGATAAGGGATTCTTTCTAAATGGTCGCTGGTTGAAGATTCATGGGGTTTGTTTGCACCATGACTACGGAGCGCTGGGAGCTGTGGAAAATAGGTCAGCTGCCGAGAGACGCTTGCGCCAGATGAAGGAAATGGGCGTCAATGCAATCCGAATCACCCATAATCCAGCTAGTAGTATCTTGCTGGATCTGTCTGCCAAAATGGGCTTACTCATCCAAGAAGAAGCCTTTGATACCTGGTATGGAGGCAAGAAAGAATATGACTATGGTCGCTTTTTTGAGGAAGAAGCGACTCATCCAGAAGCGAAAACAGGCGATTTCTGGTCAGATTATGATTTGCGCACCATGATTGAGCGTGGTAAGAACAATCCAGCGATTTTTATGTGGTCCTTGGGAAATGAAGTCAGTGAAGCAAATGGAGATGCTCATTCATTGAAGACGATCAAACGCTTGCTAGAAAGGGTTAAGGAGGTTGATGATAGCCGTTTTGTGACCATGGGAATGGATCAGTTCCGCTTTGGAGATGGGTCTGGAGGTCATGAAAAGATTGCTGATTTGCTGGATGTGGTGGGCTTAAATTACTCGGAAGATAATATTGATGGGATTCGCAAAAGACATCCCAAGTGGCGACTTTACGGATCTGAAACCTCATCGGCTACAAGGACGCGTGACAGCTATTTTCGACCAGATAAGGAATGGGTTGGGGATAATCGCCGCGTGCGGAATTTTGAACAGTCAGACTATGGCAATGATCGAGTTCCTTGGGGGAAGACGGCGACGGCTTCTTGGATAGCAGATAGAAATCGGCTAGACTATGCGGGTCAGTTTATCTGGACAGGAGTGGACTATATCGGTGAGCCGACTCCTTGGCACAACCAAAATGACACGCCTGTAAAGAGTTCCTATTTTGGGATTGTGGACACAGCAGGGATTCCTAAAAATGACTATTATCTCTATCAAAGTCAGTGGGTGGACCTAGATCAGCAGCCTATGGTTCATATCCTGCCCCACTGGAATTGGGAAATCCACAAGAGTTATCAACAAGTTGTGGATAAGTATGGGGATATCCCTGTTCGAGTGTATTCAAATGCTGGTTCAGTAGAGCTATTTCTCAATGGAAAATCCCAAGGCAGAAAGAATTTTCAGGAAAAATGGACTTCAGATGGTAGAAAATACCAAGAGGGACAAGGTTATGCCCAGCTCTATCTTGAATGGCGTTTGCCCTATCAACCGGGAGAATTGCGTGCTGTGGCCTATGACAGTCAAGGTCAGCTTGTGGCAGAAGATAGGGTGGTGACTGCAGGTAAGCCAGCCAAAATCGGGTTACATGCCGATAAATCACAACTGGAGCCAGATGGGCAAGACCTCCTTTATCTCTATTTTGATGTATTGGACCAAGCTGGAAATTGGGTGCTGAGTGCTTCCAATCAGCTTCATTTTGAAATTGAAGGCCCTGCTCGTATTGTAGGAGTGGATAATGGCAGGCAGGCCAGTCGTGAACGTTATCAAGCCCAGAAAAATGGTCAGTTTAAGCGGAAAGCCTTTCATGGCAGAGGTGTCCTCTTAGTTCAGAGCTTGGAGCAGGTGGGTCTAGTCAGAGTAAAGGCCAGTGCCAGAGGGCTAGAGCCAGCAAGTTTTGATATCTTAGTGGGAGAGGCTTTTGATTGCAAGCCAGTAAAAAATCAGCGCTTGTTTGAGATTCGAGTGGACAAGCAGGCAGGATTACAAGAAGGGTCTTCCCCATCTATTGGACTTTATCCACAAACTGTGGATAACCCTGTGAACAAGGTGGGGAATAGTGAAGTGATTTGGGAGATGAGTGGCAGTGCCCACGCCATTATCAAGCAGGGAGTGCTTCATTGCTTGTCTGCAGGGGACTTGGCTATTCGCGCCTTTTATCAAGGGAAGGCCTATCAAACTCATTTGCAGGTGGCAGAAAATACCTCACTAAGGCAAGCAGTTTCTGTACGACCACTTCGCTTGTATACAAATAAGGGAACTTATCCACAGCTGCCATCTTCAGTTTTGGTGGACTATGAGTTTGGCGGTGCAAAACGAGTCAAGGTTGTCTGGGAGGAAATTCCTAAAGAAGATTTGGAAAAATTTCATGAATTTACGGTATCTGGTCAGCTGGAAGGGCTGGATTTAAAGGCTTCTGCTCAGGTTTGTGTCCAAGGGATTTGCGCTATTGAGCCTGAAAGGGTTTGGACGCTTGTTAAGGAAGCCCCACATTTACCAGACCGAGTCAAGCTAGTCTTATCAGATGGCAGACGAGATACGACCAAGGTGACTTGGGATGAACTCAATCCTCAAGTCTATGCTCAGGTAGGAAAATATGTGCTCACAGGGCAAGTAGCGGGCTGTGAGTTGCCAGCAACAGTCACCATTCATGTGACAGATGCCAGTGTAGATGGGGAAGTTATTTCCAATCAGTGGACAGGGTCCAATCTGCCTCTGGTCTTTGCTTCTCACTCAGAGCCTAATCATTCAGCATCTTACCTCAATGATAAGGTCATTGCTCGGAAGAAATCGACAGCCAATACTTGGATTGCCAAGTCAGAGCAAGCTAGCGTCGGTATTCTGTTTGGAGATGCAGGGATTTTAAAACCGCGATTTGTGGATAACGTGACCTTGTATTATGTCGAAAATCAAGAATACGTGGCGGTGGATCCTACCCATATCGATTATTATGTAGGGAATGAGCCTGCCTTGCCTCGGACTCCAAATCATTTAGATAAGGATTCCCTGCTCAAACAAGAGGAGAATTGGCGACCTGTATCAGCTATTAGAAAAGTTTCAAGTGATAAGGATGAGGAGCTTCGTTTTGAATTTGACAAGGTGGAAACCTATGCCCTTCGTCTTCGATTTGAAGGCTTGGCAAGCCCTCTAGCGTTAACAGAATTGCAAGTGCATGACAAAAAAGTAAAGAAAAATGTAGATAGGAAGTAGTATGGTAAGAGAAATAAAACCGCATGGCCCCTTGCCTAGTCAGGACCAGCTAGCGTATTTAGGGGATGAACTAGCAGCCTTTATCCATTTTGGGCCCAATACCTTTTATGACCAGGAATGGGGGACAGGTCAGGAGGATCCTGAACGATTTAATCCGACAAGGTTAGATGCGCGGGAGTGGGTTCGCGTGCTCAAGGAAACGGGTTTTAAGAAGTTGATTTTGGTGGTCAAGCACCACGATGGTTTTGTCCTTTATCCGACAGCTCACACAGATTATTCGGTCAAGGCCAGTCCTTGGAGGAATGGAGAGGGAGATTTGCTCCTTGAAGTATCCCAAGCTGCCACAGAGTTTGATATGGACATGGGGGTCTACCTATCGCCGTGGGATGCCCATAGTCCTCTCTATCATGTGGAGCGAGAAGCGGACTATAATGCCTATTATCTGGCACAGTTGAAGGAAATCTTATCAAATCCTGCCTATGGAAATGGAGGGAAATTTGCTGAGGTCTGGATGGATGGTGCCAGAGGAGAGGGCGCTCAAAAGGTCAATTATGAATTTGAAAAATGGTTTGAAACCATTCGTGAGCTACAGGGAGATTGCTTGATTTTTTCAACAGAAGGCACCAGTATCCGCTGGATTGGCAATGAACGAGGGTATGCAGGTGATCCACTGTGGCAAAAGGTGAATTCTGACAAACTAGGAACAGAAGCAGAGCTGGACTATCTTCAGCATGGAGATCCCTCAGGTACTATTTTTTCAATCGGTGAGGCAGATGTTTCCATCCGGCCAGGTTGGTTTTACCATGAGGACCAGGATTCTAAGTCTCTTGAGGAGTTGGTCGAAATCTATTTTCACTCAGTGGGGAGAGGAACCCCGCTCCTACTTAATATTCCGCCGAATCAAGCTGGGCTATTTGATGCAAAGGATATTGAACGCCTCTATGAATTTGCGGCCTATCGCAATGAGCTCTATAAAGAAGATTTGGCTCTGGGAGCTAAGGTATCTGGTTCTGCTCTTTCCGCAGACTTTGCCTGTCACTATTTGACAGATGGCCTTAAGACCAGCTCTTGGGCAAGCGATGCAGGCTTGCCAATCCAGTTAGAACTCGACTTAGGGTCACCTAAAACTTTTGATGTAATTGAGTTAAGAGAGGATTTGAAGCTAGGGCAACGAATTGCTGGTTTTTATGTGCAAGTAGAGGTGGACGGTGTCTGGCAAGAATTTGGCATGGGCTTTACAGTTGGTTATAAGCGCCTCTTGCGAGGTTCGCTAGTAGAGGCACAGAAGGTGCGCGTGATGATTACAGAGTCACAGGATTTACCTGTATTGACAAAGATTTCACTCTATAAAACTCCTAGCTTATCAAAAACAGAAGTTGTTCAGGGGCTAGCATTTGCAGAAAAAAGTCTAGCTGTGACAAAGGGAGAGACTCTTCATTTTAGGATTGAACGTAGCGAAAGTAATACTCCTTTAGAGGCTAAGATTTCGATTCAACCAGGGACAGGTGTCCATGGTGTCGCCTATCAGGACGAGATTCAAGTCCTTCAATTCCAAGCAGGGGAAAGCAAAAAAGATTTGTGTCTACCAACTCTGCACTTTGCTGCTGACAAGACCTTGGATTTCTATCTGAATCTGACTGTTGATGGACAACTGGTTGATCAACTTCAAGTACAAGTTTCATAAAATAAAAGAGCCTTTGCATGATACAAAGGTTCTTTTGTCTACTAGCTAGTGACTTGGTAACCAGCTAAGTGTAAAGGTTAGTTGTTCAGCTTTTAAGAGGGCTTGGTGTTGAATGCTAGATACTGGTGCCTTGTTCAATCGGCATTCTTTTACAAAGTTGAAATGGCTGTGGTTTTGCTCAGCATGAATATCTAGCCATTTATCTTCTTTGGCAAGATAGACTCGGAGATGGTCAAAGAGAGGGATTCCGAGGTCATAGCTTGGTTTTCCTGGACAGGTCGGATAAAAACCGAGAGCTGACCAGATGTACCAGGCTGAGAGACTGCCATTGTCTTCATCGCCAGGATAGGCTTCCCAACTTGGGTGAAAAGCTTTCTGACGGAGCGTCTTGATGAGAAGAGCAGTGTAGTCAGGGTAATCGCTGTAACGGAAGAGATAAGGAATGTGGAAGCTTGGCTGGTTGGAAATGGCGAGTTGTCCAAAAGGAGCAGTAGCCATCTCGCTCATTTCGTGAATCTCGTAGCCATAGCCTGTTGTCTCAAAGAGGGGAGCCTCCTGACAGGCTTTTAAAAGATAGTTGCTAAAGGCTTCTTTTCCACCAATAAGCTGGATCAAGCCTGGGATATCGTGGAGGACGCCTAAAGTTGCTTGGATGGCTGAACATTCGGCATAATCACGTCCCCAACTATAAGGAGAGAAATCAGGACGGAAGTTGCCTTGACCATCACGCGCTCGCATGTAACCTGTCTCAGCGTCAAATAGATGGCGGTAATTTTGTGATGCGGCCTTGTAGGTTTCAGCGATTTCTATTTTCCCTAGTTTTTCAGCACAGCTAGAGATACAAAAGTCACTATAGGCATAGTCTAGGGTGTGGCTGACGCTTTCGTGGTGGTCGGTAGAGAGGTAGCCTAGTTCTTGGTATTGGGCTAATCCGTGACGACCATTGATGCCGAGAGGGTCGGACTTGCTGGCTGTTTCAAGCATGGCTTGGAGGAGTTCTTCTTCTAGGTCGGGGGCCATGTCCTTGCAGGCGCTATCTGCGATAATGCCATCTAGCAGGGTACCTGGCATCATGCCACGTTCATCTGGAGCCAGCCATTTTGGAAGGAAACCAGTATCGCGGTAGTTATTGAGAAATCCTTCTAAGAAGCGGTGGTAGTGTTCTGGTATGATAAGAGCAAAGAGGGGGAAGGTGGTGCGGAAGGTATCCCAGAAACCATTGTTGCTAAAGAGTACACCAGGCTTGACAGTTCCAGTAGCCAAATCTATGTGGATGGCTTGTCCTGATTCATCAACCTCATAAAAAGTCTGAGGAAAGAGGAAGAGTCTGTAGAGACAGTGATCAAAGAAGGTCCGGTCAGCCTCTCCTGTCTTTATAACATCAAAACGATGGAGGAGATTTTCCCAGTCCGCTTGGGCACTTGATTTACAGTTATCAAAATCTTTTTGAGGTAGATTGATTAGAGCTTGAGAAGGAGAGATGAAAGAAGTCGCTAGCTGAATTTCAGCATGACTATCTGCCAGGTCGATTCGCCAGTCTCCCCCTTCTTGGCTGATAGCAAGAATATCCGTATTCATTTGCAGGGTAGTGAACAGTATCAGTGGATTTTTGTTGGTTTCAGTTTTACCTTCTTGTCGCAGGGCAAGAGTTCGCTTATCTACTTGCTCCACGGTCAGTTCATCTGCTGCGTGAAGGTAGAGGGAGAGGGCTTTGCCTTGCTTTTGCTCCAAACGAATAGAGGCGCCGTAGCAAGTCGGTGTAAGCTGGCTTTCAATCTGATAGCGCAGGGAGAAAATTTTCAGATAATGAGGTTGGAAAGAGGCCTTATCCATATCATAGGAAGACTGGCGATGGAAGAGGCTGTCTCCACCCAGTTGGCCTGTGACAGGTGTCAGAAGGAGCCAAGAGTAGTCGCCAATCCAAGGGCTGGGCTGGTGGGTTAATCGAATCCCCTGAAAGATAGGCAGATGCGGATCGAAAAACCAAGAGCCATCCTGGTCACTGGTCTGGGGCACAAAGTAATTCATCCCAAAAGGCACGCCTGTGTATGGCAGGGTATTTCCCCGAGAAAAGGCATGCTTGCTGGCAGTTCCAAAGCGGGTATCGATGGTTTCAAGTAGTGGTTTCATAGTCTTTCCTTTAGCTGTTTTTCTACATTATATCAGAAAAAGAGGGCCTTTAGAAAAGGAGCTTCAAAGATAACTATTTTGTAGAAAAATGACTATCATTTGTGTATGTATTTTCTGTCTCAAAAGCTATATACTGAAAATGAAACTTGTTTGAAAGAGGATACTGCACGATGATTTATTCAAAAGAAATTGTTAGAGAATGGCTAGATGAAGTGGCAGAGCGGGCTAAGGACCATCCAGAGTGGGTGGATGTTTTCGAGCGTTGCTATACAGATACCTTGGACAATACGGTTGAAATCCTAGAAGATGGTTCAACTTTTGTCTTGACTGGGGATATTCCTGCTATGTGGCTTCGAGATTCGACAGCTCAACTCAGACCCTACCTGCATGTGGCTAAAAGAGATGCCCTCCTGCGTCAGACCATTGCAGGTTTGGTCAAGCGTCAGATGACCTTGGTACTCAAGGATCCTTATGCCAATTCCTTCAACATTGAGGAAAACTGGAAGGGTCACCACGAGACAGACCATACCGACCTTAATGGCTGGATTTGGGAACGCAAGTATGAGGTGGACTCGCTTTGCTATCCGTTGCAGTTGGCTTATCTCCTCTGGAAAGAGACTGGTGAGACTAGCCAGTTTGATGAGACTTTTGTCGCAGCGACTAAGGAGATTCTCCATCTTTGGACGGTTGAACAAGACCATAACAACTCTCCTTATCGTTTTGTTCGAGATACGGACCGCAAGGAAGATACCTTGGTAAATGATGGCTTTGGACCTAATTTTGCAGTGACAGGTATGACTTGGTCAGCTTTTCGTCCGAGTGATGACTGCTGCCAGTATAGTTACTTGATTCCGTCAAATATGTTTGTTGTAGTAGTCTTGGGTTATGTGCAAGAAATCTTTGCAGCATTAAACCTAGCTGATAGCCAGAGAATTATTGCTGATGCCAAGCGCCTCCAGTCTGAAATCCAAGAAGGAATCGAAAATTACGCCTACACAAGCAACAGCAAGGGCGAAAAGATTTATGCCTTTGAAGTAGACGGTTTGGGAAATGCTAGCATTATGGATGATCCAAATGTACCAAGTTTGTTGGCTGCGCCTTATCTGGGCTACTGTTCAGTCGATGATGAAGTTTACCAAGCAACTCGCCGTACCATTCTGAGTCCAGAAAATCCTTACTTCTATCAGGGAGAATACGCTAGTGGTCTCGGAAGTTCTCATACCTTCTATCGCTATATCTGGCCAATCGCCCTTTCTATCCAAGGCTTGACAACAAGAGATAAGGCAGAGAAAAAATTCTTGCTGGATCAGCTGGTTGCTTGCGATGGTGGTACAGGTGTTATGCATGAAAGCTTCCACGTGGATGATCCAACTCTCTACTCTCGTGAATGGTTCTCTTGGGCTAACATGATGTTCTGTGAGTTGGTCTTGGATTACTTGGATATCCGCTAAGAAACACGCTTTAGCGCAACTGATTCTTGGAAAGAATCACAAATTTACATTTAAAACGTTAACAATAAAAATTTAAATTTAGAATGAGGTTTTACTTCATGGAAAATGTTGTCGTACATATTATCTCACATAGTCACTGGGATCGTGAGTGGTACTTGCCTTTTGAAAGCCACCGTATGCAGTTGGTGGAATTGTTTGACAATCTCTTTGATCTCTTTGAAAATGACCCTGAGTTCAAGAGTTTCCATTTAGATGGGCAAACTATTGTCCTTGATGACTACTTGGAGATTCGCCCTGAAAATCGTGACAAAGTTCAACGCTACATTGACGAAGGAAAATTGAAGATTGGTCCCTTTTACATCTTGCAGGATGATTATTTGATTTCAAGTGAAGCCAATGTCCGAAATACCTTGATTGGTCAAGCAGAATGTGCAAAATGGGGCAAGTCAACTCAGATTGGTTACTTCCCAGATACCTTTGGAAATATGGGACAAGCACCTCAAATCCTTCAAAAATCAGGCATTCACGTGGCCGCTTTTGGTCGTGGTGTGAAGCCGATTGGATTTGACAACCAAGTTCTCGAAGATGAGCAGTTTACTTCCCAGTTTTCAGAAATGTACTGGCAGGGTGCGGACGGAAGTCGTGTTCTTGGGATCCTCTTTGCCAACTGGTATAGTAATGGGAATGAAATTCCAGTTGATAGAGACGAGGCCTTGACCTTCTGGAAACAAAAATTGTCAGATGTGCGTGACTATGCTTCGACCAACCAGTGGTTGATGATGAACGGCTGTGACCACCAGCCTGTCCAGAAAAATTTGAGTGAAGCCATTCGTGTGGCAAATGAACTCTTCCCAGATGTAACCTTTGTTCATAGTTCTTTTGATGAATATGTCCAAGCCGTGGAAAGTGCCCTACCAGAGCAATTATCAACGGTTACAGGTGAGTTGACCAGTCAGGAAACAGACGGCTGGTACACACTTGCCAACACTTCCTCATCTCGTATTTATCTCAAACAAGCCTTCCAAGAAAATAGCAACCTTCTAGAGCAAGTTGTAGAACCCTTGACAATTATCACTGGGGGTCATAACCACAAGGACCAGTTGACTTATGCTTGGAAAACACTTTTGCAAAATGCGCCACATGATAGTATCTGTGGCTGTAGCGTGGACGAAGTTCACCGAGAGATGGAAACTCGTTTTGCCAAGGTCAACCAAGTAGGAAACTTTGTTAAGAGCAATCTTCTTAACGAATGGAAGGGTAAAATCGCTACAGCTAAGGCTCAAAGTGACTATCTCTTTACTGTCATTAACACAGGCCTGCATGATAAGGTCGATACTGTCAGCACAGTGATTGATGTGGCGACTTGTGATTTCAAGGAATTGCACCCAACAGAAGGGTACAAGAAGATGGCTGCTCTTACCTTGCCAAGCTACCGTGTGGAGGACTTGGATGGGCGTCCTGTAGAGGCTAAAATCGAAGACCTCGGAGCTAATTTTGAGTACGATTTACCAAAAGATAAGTTCCGCCAAGCTCGTATTGCTCGACAAGTGCGCGTGACAATTCCAGTTCACCTAGCGCCTCTTTCTTGGACAACCTTCCAATTGTTGGAAGGAGAGCAAGAACACCGTGAAGGCATTTACCAAAACGGGGTGATTGATACACCATTTGTAACGGTAAGTGTGGATGACAATATCACAGTTTATGACAAGACAACTCACGAAGCCTATGAAGATTTTATCCGCTTCGAAGACCGTGGGGACATCGGAAACGAGTATATCTATTTCCAACCAAAAGGAACAGAGCCAATCTATGCAGAGCTTAAGGGCTACGAGGTCTTGGAAAACACAGCTCGCTACGCTAAGATTTTGCTCAAACATGAATTGACTGTGCCTGTCAGTGCAGATGAAAAGCTAGAAGAAGAGCAAAAAGGCATCATCGAGTTTATGAAGCGTGAAGCTGGACGTTCAGAAGAATTGACAAGCATTCCTCTTGAAACTGAGATGACTATCTTCGTTGATAATCCACAAATCCGTTGCAAGACTCGCTTTACTAACACTGCCAAAGACCACCGTATCCGTCTCTTGGTCAAGACTCATAACACGCGTCCAAGCAATGATTCTGAAAGCATCTATGAGGTGGTGACACGACCAAACAAACCAGCTGCTTCATGGGAAAATCCTGAAAATCCTCAACACCAACAAGCCTTTGTCAGTCTGTATGACGATGAAAAGGGTGTAACTGTATCCAACAAGGGATTGAATGAATACGAAATCCTTGGAGACGACACCATTGCAGTGACTATTTTGCGTGCATCAGGTGAGCTAGGTGACTGGGGTTACTTCCCAACACCAGAAGCACAATGCTTGCGTGAGTTTGAAGTCGAGTTTGCGCTTGAGTGCCACCAAGCCCAAGAACGCTTTTCAGCCTATCGTCGTGCTAAAGCCTTGCAGACACCGTTTACCAGCCTTCAGCTTGCTAGACAAGAAGGAAGCGTGGCTGCGACTGGTAGCCTCTTGAGCCATTCTGTTCTCAGCATACCGCAAATCTGTCCAACAGCCTTTAAGGTAGCTGAAAATGAAGAAGGCTATGTTCTTCGTTACTACAATATGTGTAGTGAAAATGTACGTGTACCGGAAAGTCAACATCTCTTCCTTGACCTACTTGAACGACCATACCCAGTTCATAGAGGCCTCATTTCACCACAAGAGATTCGTACAGAATTCATCAAAAAAGAAGAAATTTAATTTCAAAGAGTAAACATAAAAAGAAAGGAGGGGCGAAAAGGTAAGAACTAACTGCTGATTCGCCCCTTTTTATGGTAAAAACAATGACCATTGCAACGATTGATATCGGAGGAACTGGAATTAAGTTTGCCAGTCTGACTCCTGATGGGAAAATACTAGATAAGACAAGTATCTCAACGCCTGAAAACTTGGAGGATTTACTAGCTTGGCTAGATCAACGTTTGTCAGAGCAGGATTATAGCGGGATTGCTATGAGCGTTCCAGGCGCGGTCAATCAAGAGACAGGTGTGATTGATGGCTTCAGTGCGGTGCCCTATATTCACGGATTTTCTTGGTATGAGGCGCTTAGCTCTTATCAGATTCCTGTCCATCTAGAAAATGATGCCAACTGCGTTGGGCTCAGTGAATTACTGGCTCATCCAGAACTTGAAAATGCAGCCTGTGTCGTGATTGGGACAGGGATTGGCGGAGCCATGATTATCAATGGTAGACTTCATCGAGGTCGCCACGGTCTGGGTGGAGAATTTGGCTACATGACAACTCTTGCCCCTGCTGAAAAGCTCAACAACTGGTCGCAATTAGCGTCAACTGGAAATATGGTGCGATACGTGATTGAAAAATCTGGTCAGACTGACTGGGACGGTCGCAAAATTTACCAAAAAGCCGAAGCAGGAAATGCCCTTTGTCAAGAAGCCATTGAGCGGATGAATCGTAATTTGGCGCAAGGCTTGCTCAATATCCAGTATCTCATCGATCCAGATGTCATCAGTCTGGGAGGCTCTATCAGTCAAAATCCAGATTTCATCCAAGGTGTCAAGAAGGCTGTAGATGACTTTGTCGAGACCTACGAAGAATACACGGTCACACCCGTCATCCAAGCCTGTACCTATCATGCAGATTCCAATCTCTACGGTGCCCTTGTCAACTGGCTACAGGAGGAAAATCAATGGTAAGATTTACAGGACTTAGTTCCAAGCAAACTACAGCTATAGACTTGCTGACAAAGCACATCTCTTTACCAGATGTGGAAGTATCTGTCGCTCAGTCTGACCAAGCCTCTATCTCTATCAAGGGTGAGGATGGTCACTATCAATTGACCTACCGCAAACCTCACCAACTCTATCGTGCCTTGTCCTTGTTGGCAACGGCTCTAGTAGAAGCTGACAAAATAGAGATTGAGGAGCAGGCGACTTATGAAGATTTAGCCTACATGGCAGACTGTTCTCGAAATGCAGTGCTGAATGTGGTTTCTGCCAAGCAGATGATTGAGGTCTTGGCTCTCATGGGCTACTCAACCTTTGAACTTTACATGGAAGATACCTACCAGATTGAAGGGCAGCCTTACTTTGGCTATTTCCGTGGAGCTTATTCAGCAGAGGAATTACAGGAAATCGAAGCCTATGCCCAGCAGTTTGATATGACCTTTGTGCCCTGCATCCAGACCTTGGCCCATTTGTCAGCCTTTGTCAAATGGGGTGTCAAAGAAGTACAGGAGCTCCGTGATGTAGAGGACATTCTTCTTATTGGCGAAGAAAAGGTTTATGACCTGATTGATGGCATGTTTGCCACCCTGTCTAAACTGCAAACCCGCAAGGTCAATATCGGGATGGACGAAGCCCACTTGGTTGGTTTAGGACGTTACTTGATTTTGAATGGTGTAGTAGACCGTAGTCTCCTCATGTGCCAACACTTGGAGCGCGTGCTGGATATTGCAGACAAATATGGTTTCCACTGCCAGATGTGGAGCGATATGTTCTTTAAACTTATGTCAGTAGATGGGCAGTACGACCGTGATGTGGAAATTCCAGAGGAAACGCGTGTCTACCTAGACCGTCTCAAAGATCGTGTGACCTTAGTTTACTGGGACTATTATCAGGATAGCGAGGAAAAATACAACCGCAATTTCCGCAATCATCATAAGATTAGTCATGACCTTGCCTTTGCGGGGGGTGCTTGGAAGTGGATTGGTTTCACACCCAACAACCATTTCAGCCGTCTCATTGCTCTTGAAGCCAATAAAGCCTGTCGTGCTAATGATATCAAAGAAGTCATCGTAACTGGTTGGGGGGATAATGGTGGTGAAACTGCCCAGTTTTCTATTCTCCCAAGCTTGCAAATCTGGGCAGAACTCAGCTACCGCAATGACCTAGACCGTTTGTCTGCTCACTTCAAGACCAATACAGGTCTTTCGGTTGAAGATTTTATGCAGATTGACCTAGCCAACCTCTTGCCAGATTTGCCGGACAATCTCAGTGGCATCAACCCTAACCGCTATGTCTTTTATCAGGATATTCTCTGTCCGATTCTTGACCGACACATGACACCTGAACAAGACAAGCCCCACTTCGCTCAGGCAGCTGAGACGCTTGCTAACATTAAAGAAAAAGCTGGCAACTATGCCTACCTCTTTGAAACTCAGGCCCAGTTGAACCAGATTTTAAGTAGCAAAGTGGATGTGGGACGACGCATTCGTCAAGCCTATCAAGCGGATGATAAGGAAAGTCTGCAAGAAATTGCCAGACAAGAATTACCAGAACTCAGAAGCCGAATTGAAGACTTCCATGCCCTATTTAGCCACCAATGGCTGAAAGAAAACAAGGTCTTTGGCTTGGATACGGTCGATATCCGCATGGGCGGACTCTTGCAACGCATCAAGCGCGCAGAAAGTCGCATCGAGGCTTATCTGACTGGTCAGCTTGACCGCATCGATGAGTTAGAAGTGGAAATTCTGCCATTTACTGACTTCTATGCAGACAAGGAATTCGCAGCCACAACAGCCAACCAGTGGCATACTATTGCGACAGCTTCAACCATTTACACGACCTAAAACAAGAACACCTTGCCTTGAGCAGAGTGTTTCTCGTGAAACATCCCTTTCTACAAAAGTACTCCACATAAAATAATTTGTGGAGTTTTTTCTATAATTAGTAGTTTAACCTAACCTTCAAATAGGAGTATACTAATAATGTAATCGTTATCAAAAGTCTAAAAAGGAATTTTTAGATGGATATCAAAATAAAAAGGGGAGGAAATTATGAATAAGTTTTCAAAAACCTTGAGAGACAACTGGATCTTTCTCTTGATGGTTTTGCCAGGGGCACTCTGGTTGATTCTATTCTTCTACATTCCAGTATTTGGGAACGTGGTTGCCTTTAAAGACTACCACATGACCAGTAATGGATTTATAGATAGTATCGTGAATAGTAAATGGGTCGGACTCGATAATTTCAGATTCTTGTTTAGTTCAAAAGACGCCTTTATCATCACTCGAAATACTGTCCTCTACAATCTCGGCTTTATCTTTATCGGTTTGATTGTATCTGTAGGGATTGCTATCATCCTAAGTGAACTCCGTTCTAAGAGAATGGTTAAGATTTTCCAAACTTCTATGTTGTTCCCTTACTTCTTGTCTTGGGTTATCATCAGTTTCTTTACAGATGCCTTCCTAAACATTGATAAAGGGGTATTCAACCATTTCCTAGAATCTATCGGAATGAAGGAAGTCAATTTCTACGCTGACTTGGGCATCTGGCCTTATCTCCTACTTTTCCTTGGTATTTGGAAAGGCTTTGGATATAGCAGTGTCATGTACTATGCGACAATCATGGGAATTGATCCAACCTACTACGAAGCAGCGACAGTGGACGGGGCTAGCAAATGGCAACGAATTCGCAATGTAACTATTCCGCAGTTGACACCATTGGTAACTGTATTGACCATCCTTGCAGTCGGAAACATCTTCCGTGCAGACTTTGGTCTCTTCTACCAAATCCCTCACAATGCTGGTCAGCTTTATAATGTAACCAACGTCTTGGACGTATATGTTTATAACGGTTTGACTCAGACAGCGGATATCGGGATGGCTTCAGCAGCAGGTCTCTACCAATCAGTTGTCGGCTTGATTCTGGTTATCCTATCAAACTTACTGGCAAGACGAGTTGATCCAAACTCAGCCTTGTTCTAGAAAGGAGGAGAATATGGCAGAAAAGAAAATTAAAAAAGAAAAAATTGATAATGTCGGCATTCACTCCTTCAGTAAGAAAGCAGATATCTTCTTTAGTACCATTTCTGGTTTGGTTGCCCTTTCTTGTATCCTACCTTTTGTATTCGTTATCGTTATTTCGGTGACAGATGAAAAGAGTATCCTCCAAAATGGATATAGCTTCTTCCCATCTCAATTTGGATTAGACGGTTTTGAGTTCTTGGCACAATTTAAGGATAAAATCCTCCAAGCCCTCTTCATCTCAGTCTTTGTAACAGTGGTGGGGACTATCACAAACGTTTTTATCACAACAACTTATGCCTACGCCATCTCACGGACAACCTTTAAGTATCGCAGATTCTTTACGATTTTTGCCCTTCTTAGTATGTTGTTCAACGCTGGTTTGGTACCGGGCTATATCGTGGTAACTCGTTTACTTCAACTTGGTGATACAGTTTGGGCCTTGATTGTTCCAATGCTTCTCTCACCATTTAACATCATCTTGATGCGTTCCTTCTTCAAGAAGACCATTCCAGAAGCTATTCTAGAATCCGCTCGTATCGATGGTGCTAGTGAGGCCCGGATCTTCTTCCAAATCTGTTTGCCATTGTCACTACCAGGTATCGCAACCATCACGCTCTTAACAGCTCTTGGTTTCTGGAATGACTGGTTCAACGCCCTTCTTTACATCAAGAGTGACAACTTGTATCCATTGCAATATTTGCTCATGCAAATCCAGCAAAATATGGATTACATCGCCAAAGCAGTCGGTCTATCTGGTCAACTGGGAGTTGCTCTACCGAAAGAAACAGGACGTATGGCCATGGTTGTGGTCGCAACCCTTCCAATCGCGATTTTGTATCCATTCTTCCAACGCTACTTTGTAAAAGGTTTGACTATCGGTGGTGTGAAAGAATAGTGCTTATTGAGAAAGAACATTTCTCGTTTCCCAACTTCCCTTGCGTGAAGTTAATACTCTTCGAAAATCAAATTCAAACCGCGTCAACGTCGCCTTGCCGTACCCAAGTACAGCCTGCGGCTAGTTTCCTAGTTTGCTCTTTGATTTTCATTGAGTATAAGATCATTACATTGTTTATAAGTTTAAAAATAAAAAAAGGAGTTTTTGTCATGAAAAACTGGAAAAAATATGCTTTTGCATCTGCTAGTGTAGTCGCTTTGGCTGCTGGTCTCGCTGCTTGTGGAAACCTTTCAGGTAACAAGAAAGCTGCTGACTCAGCTTCAGGTGAAAAACCTGTTATCAAAATGTATCAAATTGGTGACAAGCCAGATAACTTGGATGAATTGCTAGAAAATGCTAACAAAATCATCGGAGAAAAAGTTGGTGCTAAATTGGATATCCAATATCTTGGATGGGGTGACTATGATAAGAAAATGTCAGTTATCACATCATCTGGTGAAAACTACGATATCGCCTTTGCATCTAACTATGTTGTAAATGCTCAAAAAGGTGCTTATGCTGACTTGACTGACTTGTACAAGAAAGAAGGGGCAGAACTTTACAAAGCACTTGACCCAGCTTACATCAAAGGTAACAGCATTAACGGTAAAATTTACGCAGTTCCAGTTGCAGCCAACGTTGCATCATCTCAAAACTTTGCCTTCAACGGAACTCTTCTTGCTAAATACGGTATCGATATTTCAGGTGTCACTTCATATGAAACACTTGAACCAGTCTTGAAACAAATCAAAGAAAAAGCTCCAGACGTAGTGCCATTTGCGGTTACTAAGAACTTCATCCCATCTGATAACTTTGACTACCCAGTTCCAAATGGACTTCCATTCGTTATCGACCTTGAAGGAGACACTACTAAGATCGTAAACCGTTACGAAGTACCTCGTTTCAAAGAACACTTGAAGACGCTTCACAAATTCTATGAAGCTGGATACATTCCAAAAGACGTAGCAACAAGCGATACTTCATTTGATCTTCAACAAGATACTTGGTTCGTTCGTGAAGAAACAGTAGGACCAGCTGACTACGGTAACAGCTTGCTTTCACGTGTTGCGAACAAAGATATCCAAATCAAACCAATCACTAACTTCATCAAGAAAAACCAAACAACACAAGTTGCTAACTTTGTTATCTCAAACAACTCTAAGAACAAAGAAAAATCAATGGAAGTGTTGAACCTCTTGAACACTAACCCAGAACTCTTGAACGGTCTTGTTTACGGTCCAGAAGGCAAGAACTGGGAAAAACTTGCAGGTAAAGAAAACCGTGTTAAAGTCCTTGATGGCTACAAAGGAAACACTCACATGGGTGGATGGAATACTGGTAACAACTGGATCCTTTACATCAACGAAAACGTTACAGATCAACAAATTGCAGATTCTAAGAAACAATTGGCAGAAGCTAAAGAATCTCCAGCTCTTGGATTCATCTTTAACACTGACAATGTGAAATCTGAAATCTCAGCAATCTCTAACACAATGCAACAATTCGATACAGCTATTAACACTGGTACTGTAGATCCAGACAAAGCTATTCCAGAATTGATGGAAAAATTGAAATCTGAAGGTGCCTACGAAAAAGTATTGAACGAAATGCAAAAACAATACGATGAATTCTTGAAAAACAAAAAATCATAAGATCAATTGATTTCGTGTATTCATTCCTAACTCCTAAACTAAAAATCACTGTTTTCCTCAGGCTTATCTGGGGAAGGCAGTGATTTTTTGAAATAAAGACATAGATACTCCTGTTTCCTCATTTCCCTTATTTTAGCCATTCAGGAAATCTCAAGCACTATTTAGGATTTAGAGTAAGGATTTGGAGAAATATAGCTTATATTAGAGACGTCTCGAGTTTACAAAGGAGGGATCACATGAAAAAGTATCAGCTTGTCTTCAAAATAAGTGCAGTCTTGTCTTACTTATTTTTCGTATTTGGTCTTTCTCAGTTGACGTTTATCATTCAAAATTATTGGCAATTTTCTTCTCAAGTAGGAAATTTTTTCTGGATTCGAAATATCTTGAGTTTGCTATTTAGCGGAGTCATGATTTGGATTCTGGTTAAGACAGGCCACGGTTATCTCTTTCGCATTCCGAGAAAAAAATGGCTTTGGTATTCGATTTTGACAGTACTAGTGGTAGTGCTCTATATCTCTTTTAACGTTCAGGCAGCTAAACATGTTCAGTCAACTGCTGAAGGTTGGGCGATATTGATCGGTTATAGTGGGACCAACTTTGCTGAGCTAGGTATCTATATAACCCTGTTCTTTCTGACTCCACTTATGGAAGAGCTGATTTATAGAGGATTACTGCAACACGCCTTTTTTAAGCATTCGAGATTTGGCCTTGATTTGCTCCTTCCTTCCATTTTATTTGCTCTTCCTCATTTTTCAAGCCTGCCTAGTTTGTTAGATATCTTCGTCTTTGCAACATCTGGCA
The DNA here is from genome assembly GCF_041432295.1 of Streptococcus sp. 27098_8_109. Lineage (GTDB taxonomy): Bacteria > Bacillota > Bacilli > Lactobacillales > Streptococcaceae > Streptococcus. The sequence continues at coordinate 19,993 of NZ_JAPVZJ010000004.1, read as the reverse complement.
TCATCTTTGCTAGTTTGACCCGCTATACCAAGAGTATTTATCCATCCTATGCGGTGCATGTGATTAATAATATTTTCGCGACATTACCATTTTTGTTGACTTTTTTACACAGGGTATTTGGGTGAAATATTGGTACGAGAGTTAGGAATGATAGCTTTTCAATTTAAGGAGGAAAATGAGAATGACACCATTAAAATGGTTTGCAGGAGGAAGTGAACGGCGTTGTGAAGCCATGACGATCATAGATAACCTACTGGAAGGTATAAACAATACGCATCAACTTGCTCCTTTGAAAAATCAGTTAGTGAGTTATAAAAGACGATTAGAGGACGATGGGACCTCTACTCCATTTATTTTGAGTCAAATGAACGTTGACCTTGCGCGCGTATTGATTGATAACAAGCTAAGTTTGTCAGAAAGTCAAGCTGAGCAGATCAAAAAATTGAGAGAATTATCTGCTATTCGCTATGGTTATTGATGAAGCGCAGGGATAAATCCCTTTCTACAATTTCCAGTCAAATAAATTGCATTCGTTTTCTCAAGCAGGTATACTAGTATAGTTAGATGAAAAATTCTGAAAATTTAAGAATAGAAAAGAGAACAAATCTTATGGCAAAAGATATTCGTGTCTTACTTTACTACCTTTATACTCCAATTGAAAATGCAGAGCAATTTGCTGCAGACCACTTGGCTTTCTGTAAATCAATCGGCCTTAAAGGCCGTATCCTAGTCGCTGACGAGGGAATTAACGGAACAGTTTCAGGGGATTATGAAACAACTCAAAAATACATGGACTATGTTCACAGCCTCCCAGGTATGGAAGACCTCTGGTTCAAGATTGACGAAGAAAGTGAACAAGCCTTCAAGAAGATGTTTGTTCGCTACAAGAAAGAGATTGTCCACCTTGGTTTGGAAGACAACGACTTTGACAATGACATCAACCCACTTGAAACAACAGGTGCTTACTTGTCTCCAAAAGAGTTCAAAGAAGCTCTTCTTGACGAAGATACAGTTGTCCTTGACACACGTAACGATTATGAGTACGACCTAGGACACTTCCGTGGGGCTATTCGCCCAGATATCCGCAACTTCCGTGAGTTGCCACAATGGGTCCGTGATAACAAGGAAAAATTCATGGACAAGCGTGTCGTGGTTTACTGTACAGGTGGGGTTCGCTGTGAGAAATTCTCAGGCTGGATGGTCCGTGAAGGCTACAAAGATGTCGGCCAATTGCACGGAGGAATTGCAACTTACGGTAAAGACCCAGAAGTCCAAGGTGAACTTTGGGATGGGAAAATGTACGTCTTTGACGAGCGTATTGCCGTAGATGTCAACCATGTCAACCCAACCATCGTAGGAAAAGACTGGTTTGATGGAACACCATGTGAACGTTATGTCAACTGTGGAAATCCATTCTGTAACCGTCGTATCTTGACATCAGAAGAAAATGAAGACAAGTACCTTCGTGGATGCTCACACGAGTGCCGTGTTCACCCACGTAACCGCTATGTTTCAGAAAATGAATTGACACAAGCTGAAGTTGTCGAGCGCCTAGCCGCTATCGGTGAAAGCTTGGATCAAGCAGCTACTGTATAAAATTAAACAGTCCTTAGGGGCTGTTTTTCTATGCTTTTTACTAAAAAATCTAAAGTTTGTTTCTGTATCTTTCAGGAAAATAGGGTATACTATATGTAAACGATTTCAAAGGAGTCCAGTTATGACGAAAACATTTTTTATTCCAAATAAACAGAGCATTTTAGGAGAACAGGAAATTTTGACTGCCAAGTCGATCTTGGCCTTGGTAGATGATTTGGAGTCACATAGCTATGATGCTGTCTATCTCCGTCAGCCTCTTAACCGTCTTGAGTATATCGAGTGTGCGATAGTGGGGCAATCACAATTTCTTTTTAAGGTCAGTTATGCTGATGGTCAAAAGGCTTACCGTGTCGATCTTCCTGACCTACTAACGAAGACAGACTGGCAGATTATCAAAGCATTTTTAGATGCTCTGCTTGCTTATACAGGAACTGAGATTGAAGGACTAGATGGTTTTGATTTTGAAGCTTATTTCCAAGCAAGTATTCAAGCTCATATTGCAGACACTGCGGCTCGTTTTACGATTTGCCAAGGAATTTTTAATCCTGTTTTCTTTAGTCATGAGGATTTGAAAAGCTTTTTAGAGGAAGACGGCTTGGCTCAGTTTGAAGCGCGTGTGCGTGCGGTTCAAGAGACAGACGCCTACTTTGCAAGAGTTTCCTTCTATCAGGATGGAGAAGGCCAAGTGCACGGTGTTTATCATCTGGCTCAAGGAGTCAAGACTGTTTTACCGAGAGAACCATTTGTTCCTGCAGCCTATATGGAGCAATTGGTGGATAAGGAAGTGCAGTGGGAGATTGACTTGGTTCAAATCACAGGAGATGGCTCTAAACCAGAAGACTATGAAGCCATTGCCCGCTTGGACTATGCAAAATTCCTTGAGGTACTACCGTCAGAACTTTACCACCAACTAGATGCCAATCAATTAGAAGTACAACCCATCTTAGAAAAAGATTTTAAAACATTAGCACAAGAAGAGTAAAGCAGAAGCAGGTCAATTGCTATTTAGCGTGCGAAATATGGTTTAGTCTTGTTAAGTTTTGTAATATAAAATTTTAAGAATTGCTTAGTTCAATAAAAAACAGCATAATATAAAAAATATAATATTATTCGGTAACTAATTATCAGGAGATTTTAAGATGGATATCAAGAAGGAAGTAGGTAAAAGAATCCGAATGTTGCGAGAGATGAAACATATCACTCGTGAAACTCTTTGTGATGATGAAACTGAGATAACGGTGCGCCAATTAGCACGGATTGAATCAGGCCAGTCTTCCCCGAGTTTATCCAAGGTAGAGTATATAGCTTACAAACTAGGCTGTTCAATTTCACATATAGTAGATATGGATCATATGATTTTACCCTCCGAGTACTTGATATTAAAGGATAAACTCATTAAGTTTCAAACTTATGGAGATGATGATAGAATCCAAGTTAAGGAAGAGTTGTTTGAAAGAGTTTACGAACACTATTATGACAGTCTACCTGAGGATGAGCAGATTGCAGTTAGTGCCTTACAAGCTAGTTTTGATGTCTTTGTAAGTGAAGATGCAGGTTTTGGCGATGCTTTGCTGGATGAATATTTTGAACAAGTAAAGATAAGGAAAAACTATTCGGTGAATGATTTGCTTCTGATAAAATTGTACTTTGTTTCGTGTTTAGCAAGACCGATTGGGTATCATCATGAACTGTTTTGGATGCTTTCTAAAAAACTTATAAGAGAAACAAATTCATCCGATTTAGAGACAGCTTATATGTTAAAGAGAACAGTGCTTGATTCTTTAGCTGTTCAATGGATGGAAAAATCTTACTCCACTTTTGAGCCTTATGTTAAGGCGATGAACAGGCTGATGATTTTATCGCAGGATTTTCAAAACAAGCCAATTGTTGATATGCTTGAAGCTATGTGTACCTTATTTCATAAACGGGATAAGGAAAAAGCCATCCGCTTATACGATAGAGCTATTATTTGTGCTCAAGCATTTGGAGACCAAGTATTAGAAGCGCGTATATTGGGAGAAAAAGAAAAAGATTTAAAAACTTTTGAGGAAATGGAGAGCTAACATGACATTTTTGTCATGTTTTTTTATTTTTGAAAGCGCTATACTATGATCATAAAGAACAAGAGATAAGGAGGAAAGAAGCATGTTTGGATTTGAAGTATTCTTAAGTCTTAGTTTTTGGTTTTCTGGATAGGAGATAGAAATGGAAGATTTTAGTATCTCGCTAGAGACGTTTACACAAACTCGCCACAGTTTGCTGTTTCGAAATAACACGACGGAGCAAAAGTTGGTACAAATAGAGTTGAATAAGGAACCATTCCGTTTAGCTATTTTAGATGCAGGCGAAGAGCGAGTTTTAATCTTACCAGAAGAATTATCTATTATCGAAAGTTTTAGAATTTCAGAAGTGGAGGACAATCCATGATGTCAAAAAAACATGTTGTAGAGACAATGGTTCTTCTTGTGATAGCATCTTTATTTTTAGCAGGATTTTACTATCAAAACCAGGAATCTCATCATCAAGAAGAAACAGCGCAAGAGCTCCTCTTAAAAAAAGAGGAGGAAATAAACCAATATATTTCAAAAACTAAAAATACAACATTCAAGAATGCATTGTTAACCTCTAATGAGGGAGCACAGGTTCAACTATCAGATTATAAGTTTAGACCAAAGGTTGTGGTATTCTGGGCTAGTTGGTGTCCTGATTGCCAAAAAGAGCTCCCAATCATTCAGCGCCTTTATGATAAATACCAAGATAAAGTTGATTTCTTTATGGTGGATATAGTTGATGGGGAACGTGAAACACTTGAAACCTCTCATCAATTTTTAAGGAATCAGGGTTTTACCTTTCCAGTTTATATAGATCAAGATTTACAAGCTTTTAAGTTTTTTGATGTAAAAGCTATTCCAACAATATTTATAGTGGATAAAGATGGGATAGTGAAACAAATTTATGTAGAACAAGGAAGCGAAGAAATCTTGTCTAAAGATTTAAAACAGTTAATAAATGACTGAAATGAGAATCTCATTTGGTTATTATAAAAAATTTTTTAAAAGGAGGGTTTTCTGATGAGAAAACTAACTGGACGTGTCAAAAGACACATTGTAGCAGGTCGCTTTTGTATTATAGGTCTTCGATATGGAGTAGGCATATTTTGTTGGGATTAAATAGGAGGATGAAGTAGTGAAAAAACTAAGTAACAAAAATAAACAGCACATTGTAGCAGGTCGCTTTTGTATTATAGGTCTTCGATATGGAGTAGGTATATTTTGTTGGGATTAAAAGGAGGGTTAAGTAATGAAAAAACTAAGTAATAAACATAAAAAACACATTGTGGCAGGTCAATTTTGTGCTGTTTCACCACTCGGTATTTATGGAATGCTCACAGGTATTGGGTTCTTCTGCTGGAGTTAACGTAATCTAAAAATCTCTGGCAGGGTTCATTCCTTGTCAGAGACTTTTTAATATAATGAACGGAGAGAAACTATGAATCGTGTGATTTTAAGTCTTAAAAATATTGATAAAACATATGGGAAAGAACAGGTTTTACATAATATTTCCTTTGATATTGAGCAAGGGGAAATATGTGGTCTTATCGGTGAAAATGGTGCAGGAAAGACAACCTTAATGAGAATTCTTCTAGGACTAATTCAAGCTGATAAGGGAGAAATTGAGAGTGTTTCGCAGCATAAGATTGGTAGTATTATCGAATCACCTGCCCTCTATCCAAACTTGACTGGACGTCAACACCTGCAATATTATAAAACAAGATTTGGTTTAAAGACAGATATCACAAAAATGTTGGAATTGGTTCACTTGCCGGAACCGTCATGGGATCGAAAAGTAAAAAACTATTCCCTTGGAATGAAGCAAAGACTATCGATAGCAATTGCGCTTTTGGATAATCCAGAGCTTATTATCTTAGATGAACCAGTGAATGGTTTAGATCCTCAAGGGATTTCAGATTTAAGAAAAATGATTTTGAATTTACGGGATCAGTTAGGAGTTACTTTTTTAATCTCGAGCCATATTCTGTCAGAATTGGAATTTATAACAGATAAGTATATCATCATGAAAAAAGGAAAGATTCTAAATGTGATGAGTTCAAAAGAGCTAGCAAATGATTTGTCAGAAAAGCTCTTCCTTAAGACGAGTAATAATCAGATTCTAAAAACGTTTTTAAAAGAAGAGGGCATTGTTCATTTTGAGCAGGATGACTATCTGGTTGTGCCAGAAAAGGAAAAATTAATGGCTATCTTGGAATATAGTGTCGTGTCAAATCTAGTGATACAGGATATTTATATTAAGAAAGAACGCTTTGAGGACTACTATTTGCATAATATTATCTGATGATTTAAGAAAGGAGGAGAGTCATGAATTCTCTTAAAGCAGATATGTATAAATTTTACTGGGAAAAAAGAGGAGTACTTCCTAGTTTGTTGATAGGATTATTGATTTTGTTATTCTCCTTATTTTTTAAGTCATCGAATGAAGATGAACCAGCATTTCGAGTATTGATTTCAAATGTGAGTGGTTTTATTCCTTTGCTTTTTATCTCTACTAATTTATTTTTCTGGGGGGAAGATTATAGTTTCCGTACGATTAACATTCTCCTCACAAAAGAAAAACAACGTTGGAAGTTATTTTTATATAAAACTTTGGGAGCCTTTTGTTTGTCTTTCCTATATGTAACTATTTTTTATAGTTTAACAGCCCTCGTCTATTTGGAGGGAGACTTGGTGTTGATTGTTTCGACATTTTTACATCAACTACCATACTATTTGGTTATTATCAGTATCTCATTATTAATTTTTCAAATATTTGATAAGGTTTATGAATCATGTATGATTTATATACTCTATATTTTACTGTTTGATAACCTATTGGTTTATGTCCTTCCAAACTCTGGTGAGAGTGTGAGAGACTATTTATTAATGACTTTAAATTTGAAAACTTCCCCTGGAGTAAGTCAATTTACCCTTACGAATGTAGGCTATCCTATATTGGTAAGTATAGCAGTGATTGTACTTGCGTTTGTTGTATTCAGTAAAAAAGAATTTAAGTAGGAGTACTAATGATGAAAAAAATAGGAATTGTAATTGGGCTGTTGTTACTGTTTGTAGTGGCTGGAATTTTATTAACCTTAAAACGAGGAGAGACGACAATCAGTGTAAAACAATCGTGGGCTCTTTCTTCTAAAAGTATTAAAACGTTAGAGTTTTATGGTTCAAAGCAAGCAATTGATGTTAAAGTTGTCAAGAGTGAATCAGATGAAACAAGTGTTCAAATAGAAGGAAAAGTTTCCGAAGAATCAGTGAATAACATAACTAAAAACGTTAAAATGAGTTCAGATAGTCTATATATTCCATTTTCACAACATGGCTTTAATTTGGCTTTGAGTTCACAAGGGAAAGACAAGTTATATGTAACCATTTCCTTAGGGAAAAATGCAACTTTCGAAAAAATTTTTGTAGATACTCTTGTTGGCGATGTATCTATTACAGTTCCTAAAGATTTTGATGGAATCTATACTTTGCATACAAATAATACAGGAGAAGTTTTAAAGGTTCCTACGACAAATCAAACTTCGAATAGCGTCATTGAAGTTGATGGTTATAGTAAGATAAGTGTTGAAAAAGGAGAAAATAATGGTTAGTCACTATAAACAAGCAACTTTGCTGGATTGTGGAATGGCTTGTGTAAAGACAATCATTTCTTACTATTTCCCAAAATTAGAACATTTAGATAGTCTACAATTTGATAACAATAACCACCAAGGACTGTCTTTGTTTGATATAGAAGATATACTAAAAAGCTATGGTATTGATGCGGATTCTTATCAAATTGAGACTCCTAGTTTGTTAAACAACGTATCATTTCCTTATTTACTAGTAGTAGAAAGAGCTAGCTTGCCTCATTATATCGTCGTGTTGGATGGAGACAGTAGTTCATTGATTGTTTCTGATCCTGCAAATGAGGAAATTGAGAAAATTTCAAGATTAGAACTTTTTAGTCAGAGTGTAGGAATTGTTTTAATTCCTCAAAAGAATGAGAATGTTAATTCAGAAGATAGAAAAGATATTGTTACGATAAGCTATGCAGATAAGTTATATCATAGATTTCTAGCTTCACTTGGTTGGAAGAGAAAATTGGCAATCTTTTTCTTGGGATTAGCTAAAATTAGTTTACCTATTGCTATTGCTTTTTTACTACAAATAACAATGTCTGGTCTACTTAACATTCAGTTTAGTATTCAACTATTTACCCTAGCTTCAATAATATTAGCTTCATATTTGTATTGGCAGTTCTCTATATTAGAAACGAGATTAAAAGGAAAGATTGAGAATAATTTTTTAAATGATATTCTGTCCTCTTTTTATAAGAACCAATTAAATGATTTTTCTTTAACTAAAAATTATGAGTATGTGAGTAGTTATTTTTGGAATTTATTGTTATCAGCAACAGGTATTATGCAAAAATTTTACTTAAAGGTACAGCTTTTAGTGTTTTGTTTGCTACTGTTATTGCTATTAAAATTGAATATTATTATTTTCGCAGTTACATGCGTATCTATAGCTATTCTTGGTTTATATGTCAATTTTGAAATACGAAAAGTTGTAAAAAATCAGCGAGAATTTATTGCTAATAGTTCTAACTTTAGTTCTCTGGTAGAAAATACAATTTATGGTTTGCAAGATATTATAAGTTTCCAAAAATCTAGCGACTTCATCAAAGAATTTGATGAAAGACTCAATGAACTATTGGGAACGAAACTAGATAGTACACATATTACCAATAGATTATTAGCTTCTACGCAGATATTTATTGGTTTAACTGGTTCATTTTTGCTTGCTACTGTAAATATTATTATAGATTACGCACATATATCGGAGTATACAAATAGTATTTTGATTTTATTACTGTTATCCAGCATTTTAAATTCTTTAATTACATCTTGGGTAGCATTGAAAAAAAGTCAATATTCCTTTGAGTTTATTGGACTAGAGGAAGTAGGGATGGAAAGTAATCTTGCTACCATTCCAGTATCTAAAATTGAACAATTGTCATGCCGGAATTTATGTAAAAAATGGGATGAAAGATTGGTGTTTACTAAATTAAATTTTGAGTTCAATAGTGGTGAATTAACCGTTATTACAGGCGGGAATGGAACTGGGAAATCATCTCTTTTGAATATTATTCAGGGATTATCTTCTCCAACAGAGGGTGATATTGTACTGAATGGAATGGAAAGTTTTTCTACTTTAGAGGAGACTAATATTTTAGATTATTTAAGCGTGTATTCATCTGAATTTCATGTATTCCCTGGAAGTGTTTCAAAAAATATTAATTTCACTCTATTTAATAAGGAAAACTATGAATCAAATAATCTTGATAGTCTGAATCTCAATATAGCTCTAAGTCATCAGATTGATGGGAAAGCCACCAATATTTCGCAAGGTCAGAAACAAAAAATTCTACTCATGAGGAGTTTATCGCAAGAAAAGGACATCTATCTATTTGATGAGCCTACAGGAAATTTGGACAGAAACTCAACTGAATTATTTCTAAATGAGGTTGAGAAATTAGTGAACGAGGAAAAGATTGTTATTGTCGTGACTCATGATAAGGATGTTATTGCTAGAGCAGGTAAAGTTATTAATATGGACGAATTTCATTAAAAGTTAATAAATGGAGATTGGTGGTTTCTAATCTTAATTTTACATATAACTAGTTTGCATAATATTTGGAATAACGAACTTCATAGCAACGTTATCATACTACTGAACTCTAGGAATAAAACCCATCCTAGGACAAAGATTTTAAAGCATTAGCACAAGAAGAGTAAATCAGAAGCAGGTCAATCGACTTGCTTTTTGGTATAGAAAAATCCTGCCATGGATGACAGGATTGAATCTTAAAGAAAGGCTAAGATACGAAGATAATCTCCAATCAGTGCCACTTCAGCTACAAAGAAGAGGAGGATAATGACTCCGTTCACAAGGACAGACAAGAATAATTGATAGAAGGAGTCGGTTTCACTTGCTTGACTTGGCCTTGTAATGATATGGAGACTAGCAAGCAGAATGATTCCAATGCTAATCACACACAAGAGGGCTGTAAATCGCAGGCTATCAAAGAAGGCAAAGAAACTAGCAATAGCAGTGAGGAAGATTGGAATTGCCAAGAGTTGACTATATTGTTGGAGAACCTTTTCTAGCGTCCAGTCCTTTTCTTGGTAGATAAATCGTCTCACGACGAAACCACCCAAGAGGAATGAAAAGAAGAAGAGTGTTGTTGCTACTAGGATAGAGATAATCGAAAAGAGATTTAATGAAGCAAATTGTTCAGGGAAGTGATTATGCATAGTTGCTATATGTCCATAGTAAGCATGTTTGATGTGGTAGATACTAAAGAAAAAGGAAGATGCAGAAAACAGAATGAGCAAGAGGAAGGCTGTGTAACTGTGTGTGCTACTTGTTTCAAGACTGCTTGTAGGAGATTTGAGAGCCTCCACTAGCCAAGACCAAAAATCAAGCGCTTGCTCTTTCCATCTATCCGTAGATTTTGGAGCTTGGTCGGGGATATAGGGACTTTCTAAGGATTGACTGATAAGAAGGGGCTCTTTCGTGGTTGGTTTTTGCTGAGGAAGTGCTTCTTGACTCTCTTCAGCTATAGTGACTTTTTCTGTTTCTTTAGAAAGGTCTGACTCTTCTTCAGTAGAATCTAATGCTTTCTTTTCTTCTATTTCTGTTCTCGCTTCACTGTCTTCAGGAGCTTCAATTTTCTCTTCTTGCTGGCTTTCCAGTTCGACCTCAGCTTGAGAGACTTCCTCCTCTACTTGAGTATTTTTTTCAATTGGCGTATCGAGATTAGCTATCGTTTCTTCAGCCTTGTCTGCAACCTCTTGAGCTTGCTCTTCAGGTTTGTTCTTGCTTGTTGTTTTTACAAAATCATTACTTTCAAACCATTCTTGTTTCATGGTAGAACCTCCTTTTTAGTTAGATAAATATGCTTCCATAGTAGCGAATGTAAGCGTTTTTGTCAACGATTTCTAGAAGAAGACTCGTGTTCCTCTGCTTTGAGTAGATAGATATATTGGTCTGCCCTTGCTATGAGTTGATCTTTCACATCAGCTTTTTCTGTTTTATAAGGATTGCTTAAATGTTCATCTCTGTTTTCTTTATTGTTAAATGAACGTCTTCCTTCTCTCACAAAATGAAGAATAGAACCATGTTTTGTTGAAAGATCTAAGTTGATTCTTTGTTTTTCTTCTTCGGAAAGTAGCAGTTGTAGGTCTGTTTTCGCCACCAATTCCACCTTACCGTGTACTTGGATATTTTCAGCGTGGAAGTGATGTTCTGTTGACTCTAGCTGACTATCTGTAAGGTCTGTATCAAAGATATTAATGATATTAGGGGTTGTGAGTCTACTGTTTTTGATACGACTTCCTTCAATTCGGAGGAGATAGCTATTATTGGTATTGATGGTCGCATTTTCAAGACTAGCATTAGTGATACTGGTTTGACCGCGATTTGCTGAGATGTTGATCCCTTTTAGACTTCTTCCCTTTGGAACTTGGAGAATAACTTCTTCAAAACGACGAGAGTAGTTGCTTGCGATATGGAGAATCCCGCCAATTCCAGAAGAGAGAAATGGAGTTTCAGACAGTTTCTTATCAGTGAGGCTCAGCGTTTTATCGTTCTGATTTGTGATAAGATCATGGTGAGCAGAAAGAGATGGATGGTAAGAAATGTGGATTTGATCATCCAAAGAGTCTGTGATGGTGAGCGCGTGTTGGTGGAGCGTAATCTCTAGGTTTTCGACTTCCTTACCAAAGGTCAGCTCTTCCATCCGACTATCATAGACAGGCTCCTTGGACATGGCAAGCAGACTCTTAATCCCGTCAGATTGGATCCCTACAAAGAGCAGGATAAAGCCGATAATGGTAGTCACCACACCAAAAATGAGAAATCCTTTTGTCCATTTACGCATGCTGGTCACCTCTCTTTCCTTTTTTGAGAACAAATTGCACCAGGCGAACAATGAGTAGACCGAAGAAGCGGGCTACATAGGAAATACCTAGTAAGACTAGTGAAGAAGCACCGATAGCCAGTAAACCAGCACCAAAAATTAAGATAAAGGCTGATTTGGCTTGGGCGAGAACAGTGAAACTTTCAACTAAAAATAGGAATCCGCCGATGATACCAAGTATGGAAACCGCAAAGAAAGCTAGAATGACAGTCAAGGCTGCCACAAGGATTGCGAACAGGGACACGAGGATGGCGATTCCCAGAGGAATACCGATGGGTGCTGCAAGGAGAGCTAACAAGGCGATATGCAAAATTTGTCGGTTATTTTTTTGAGCGGGTGCCTCATTAATTTTTTTATCGAGAAGATTGGAGAGGACTTCGTGAGCTGCTTCCTTAGGAGTTCCTAAGCTAGCGATGAGTTCTTCTTCTCCTTCGACTCCAGCATCGTCAAAGAGTTCCCTGAAATAGTCCATGGCTTCAATTTGGTCAGCCTGAGGCAGTTTTTTGAGATAGAGTTCTAGCTGAGTCAGGTATTCAGTTCTTGTCATGGCGGATACTCCCTTCTATGATGCCATTAATGGTGTCTGTATAGAGTGCCCATTCATCTTTTAGGGTCACGAGCTGTTCTATACCACCATTTGTCAAGGAGTAGTATTTGCGCATGCGACCTTGGAACTCTCTAGAATAGGTTGTCAGAAAGCTATTGCCTTCCAATTTTTTGAGAATGGGATAGAGTGTAGATTCTTTGATATTAGCAATCAGCTTAATGGTTTGGCTAATCTCATAACCATAAGAATCATCCTGCTCCAGTACAGCCAAGATGAGAAATTCAATCAAGGCAGAGGATGTTGGAAAGTACATGGGGAACCTCCTTTTCTAATGTGTAAGATTTTTATATATAATTTTTCTACACATATATTGTACATCTAAATGAAAGCCCTGTCAAGAGAAATGTGTAAAATTTTTATATATAAAAAACTTCTAGGCAAAACTAGAAGTTTAGAGGATTTTATCGGCTCTGTCCACTGTAAAGAGGGCCACAGTCATCAGGATATCGACGAGTAAGAGGGCAGCTACAGCTGGTACCCAAGAGTGGAAAAGGTCAAAACTGTAACCAAAGAGGGTTGGTCCAAAGGCTGCTAGGATATAGCCTCCTGTTTGAGATAGACCTGACAATTGGGCTGTCTTTTCAGGAGCGCTTGTCTTGAGTGAAAAGTTGACCATGAGATAAGGGAAGAGGGCGCTTGTTGCGGTTCCGATGAGGAGATGGATGGCAAGCCAGTAAAAGAAATTATTGATTGGGAAGAAGAGCATGGAAATACCGACCACACCAGCCAGTGAGACCAGAGTGAGCATGAGCTGACGGTTACGAGTAGATAAACTAGTTGTCAGGCTTGGGATAGTCATAGAAAAAGGAATGCTAATCAGAGAGAAGATAGAAGTCAGCAAGCCAGCTTCGTGACTGGATAGGCCTGCGTGGATAGCCATGGTAGGTAGCCAGGTCATAGCGGTGTAAAAGAGCAAGGATTGAAAACCTGCAAAGACAATCACTGCCCAGACCTGTTTATTATGCATGACCTTTGCTTTGCTTTTTTGTTTGGTTTGTGGAGCCAGTCTGTGATTATAGCGGTGATTAGGTAGCCAGACCAAAAAAGTTGCTAGACAGAGCAGGGTGAGGAGGATGATGAGTCCTTTCCAAGAACTGGCTTGTGTAATAGGCACAGCCAGATAGGAGGCCAGAGCCGTTGCAATCCCCATAGAGGTTACATATAAGGTGGTCAGAAAACCAATCTTCTTTGGTTGATTGGCTTGGATAAGACTAGGAAGCAGCACATTGATGACTGCGATACTTGCCCCAACCATCAAGGTTCCTAGATAGAGCAGGGGCAGATTGATTAGTCGAATGAGAGAACCGATAGTCAAGAAGAAGAGGCTGTAGGTGAAGAGATGCTCCAAGCCGATTTTTTGAGCCAGTCGGGTAGAAAAGAGTGAGAAGAGGGTAAACATGAGGAGAGGAAGGCTGGTCAAGACACCAAGTGAACTAACTTCTACTCCCAGCCCTTGCGAAATATCTCCCAATATAATGGGTAAAACAGTGAAAGGAGTCCGCAAGGAAACACCAATCAGGATAATACCTGGAACAAAAAAGAGTGATTGCTTTTTCATATAATACCTCTTCTAGCTGATTTTAATAACAGCTTATTTTAAGGTTTTTTCCTTATAATGTCAAGTAAGGTTTTGGGCTTTCAAGATAAAAATGGGAAAGTCTTGAAAATTATGATAAAATAGTGGAAGGAAATCTATACATTGGAGAAAAACTGTGTCTGAAAAGCAAAAAATCAGCGTATTGATGTCGGTCTATATCAAGGAAAATCCGACATTTTTAAAGGATGCTATTGAGAGTGTTCAAAATCAGACCCTGAAACCGAGCGAATTGGTTCTGGTTGAGGATGGACCTTTGACACCTGAGCTCTATCAGGTATTAGACCAGCTTGAAGCTGGGTCTGATATTCCAGTGAAACGCTATCCTCTTGAGCAGAATCAAGGTTTGGGTCTGGCTCTTCGACAGGGTGTTTTGCAGTGTCAGTATGATATTATTGCCCGTATGGATACGGATGATATAGCTGTTCCAGACCGTTTTGAGAAACAGGTTCAGCTAATGGAGAAGAACAACCTCGACTTATTAGGTGGACATATTGCAGAATTTATTGACAATCCTGATGAGATTGTTTCTTACCGTCGTGTTCCGACCCAACATGCAGATATTGTAGCTTATCAGAGGATGAGAAGTGCCTTTAACCACATGACTGTCATGTTCAAGAAGGACATGGTTCTCAAGGCAGGCAACTATGAGGATGGCCTTTATATGGAGGATGATCTCCTCTGGCTCAATATGATTGCTGCAGGAGCTAAGACTGGAAATCTGGATCAAATCTTGTGTAAGGTTCGTGTTGGAGCAGGGATGTTTGAGCGTCGTGGGGGACTGCGTTACCTTAAACTCTATCGTCAGGCTCGTCAGCGCATGCTGAAGAGAGGGCAAATTTCTTACATGGAGTATGCCAAGAGTGTTGCCATTCAGATGGTTGTTGCTCTTTGTCCAGGATTTGTCAGACAGTTTATTTTTATGAAACTGTTACGAAAAAGCAAGTAAAAGATTGTAGCAAATCGTAAACTAGAGAAAAAATGTTATAATAACAATATAACTATTCAGCTCTTTTAAGGAGGAGTAAATTTCTATGAATAAAAAACTCACAGATTATGTGATTGATCTGGTGGAAATTTTAAATAAACAACAAAAACAGGTTTTCTGGGGAATATTTGATATTTTGAGTATGGTGGTTTCCATCATTGTATCTTATATCTTATTCTATGGCTTGATTAATCCAGCACCTGTTGACTACATTATCTATACGAGTTTGGCCTTCCTGTTTTATCAATTAATGATTGGATTTTGGGGATTGAACGCTAGTATCAGTCGTTACAGCAAGATTACGGATTTCATGAAAATCTTTTTTGGTGTGACTGCTAGCAGTATCTTGTCATATAGTATCTGCTATGCCTTCTTGCCCCTCTTCTCCATCCGTTTTATCGTACTCTTTATCTTGTTGAGTACTTTCTTGATTTTATTGCCACGGATTACTTGGCAGTTAATCTACTCTAAACGCAAAAAGGGAAGTGGTGATGGAGAACACCGTCGGACCTTCTTGATTGGTGCCGGTGATGGTGGAGCTCTCTTTATGGATAGTTACCAACATCCAACTAGTGAATTAGAACTTGTTGGTATTTTGGATAAGGATGCGAAGAAAAAGGGACAAAAACTTGGTGGGATTCCTGTTTTGGGTTCATATGATGAATTGCCTGAATTAGCCAAACGCCATCAAATTGAGCGTGTTATCGTTGCGATTCCGTCGCTTGACCCGTCAGAATATGAACGTATCTTGCAGATGTGTAATAAGCTGGGTGTCAAATGTTACAAGATGCCTAAGGTTGAAACCGTTGTTCAGGGACTTCACCAAGCAGGTACTGGCTTCCAAAAAATTGATATTACGGACCTTTTGGGACGTCAGGAAATTCGTCTTGATGAATCGCGTCTGGGCGCAGAACTGACAGGTAAGACAATCTTGGTTACAGGTGCTGGTGGTTCAATCGGTTCTGAAATCTGTCGACAAGTTAGCCGTTTCAATCCTGAACGCATCGTCTTGCTCGGTCATGGGGAAAACTCAATCTACCTTGTTTATCATGAACTGATTCGTAAGTTCCAAGGGATTGATTATGTACCAGTTATTGCCGATATTCAAGACTATGACCGTCTCTTGCAAGTCTTTGAGCAGTACAAGCCAGCTATTGTTTACCATGCTGCTGCCCACAAGCACGTTCCGATGATGGAGCGCAATCCAAAAGAAGCCTTCAAAAACAATATTCGTGGAACTTACAATGTTGCTAAGGCTGTTGATGAAGCCAAAGTACCTAAGATGGTTATGATTTCGACAGATAAGGCGGTTAATCCACCAAATGTTATGGGAGCAACCAAGCGCGTGGCTGAGTTGATTGTCACTGGCTTTAACCAACGTAGCCAATCGACCTACTGTGCAGTTCGTTTTGGAAATGTTCTTGGTAGCCGTGGTAGTGTCATTCCAGTCTTTGAACGTCAGATTGCTGAAGGCGGTCCTGTAACGGTGACAGATTTCCGCATGACCCGTTACTTTATGACTATTCCAGAAGCTAGCCGTTTGGTTATTCACGCTGGTGCTTATGCCAAGGATGGGGAAGTCTTTATCCTTGATATGGGCAAACCAGTCAAGATTTATGACTTGGCCAAGAAAATGGTCCTTCTAAGTGGACACACCGAAAGTGAAATTCCAATTGTTGAAGTTGGAATCCGCCCAGGAGAAAAACTTTACGAAGAACTCTTGGTATCAACCGAACTCGTTGACAATCAGGTTATGGATAAGATTTTCGTTGGTAAGGTTAATGTCATGCCTCTAGAAGCCATCGATCAAAAGATTGAAGAGTTCCGCACTCTTAGTGGAGATGAGTTGAAGCAAGCCATTATCGCCTTTGCCAATCAAACAACCCACGTTGAATAAAAAAGAAAAACGCATATTATCAGGTCTTGAAAAACCTTGGTAATATGCGTTTTGTTATGTAGAGACTTATACTCTTCGAAAATCTTTTCAAACCACGTTAACGTCGCCTTGTCGTATGTATATGTTATTGAAAATACCTCAAAACTTCTATGGGTTTGTGGGCGATATAATCAGGCTGATAGTTTAGTAGATCTGCTTGCTCTCCAAATCCCCAAGTGACGGCCAATTTCTGAATGCCTGTTTCTTGAGCTCCAAGCATATCAAACTTGGTATCTCCGATGATGATGGCTTGTTCCGGTGCTAGTTGATGTGTCTGCAAGGCTTGGCGTATGACATCTGTCTTATGGGGTGCTTCGGGGCTGGAACCATAAATGCCATCAAAGAAATGATAGATTCCCAAGTTTTTAGTCATGTCTTGAGCGGTTGGAGTATTCTTTGTAGTGGTGATATAAAGAGGGTAATTGCTCGATAACTTCTCAAGCAAGCCTACAATATGAGGGAAGAGCTGAGCTTCATGGATGCCTTTCTCCTTATAGTACGAACGGTATATCTGCACGGCTTCAGAAATTTGTTCTTTGGGAAGGCAGGTCGCAAAACTACTTTCAAGAGGCGGTCCCATAAAACCACGAATAGTTTTGGCATCAGGGCTAGGTACCCCCAGCTCCTTAAAGGTATGGGTAAAGGCATTGTGAATCCCGATAGAACTATCAACGAGGGTTCCGTCCAGATCGAAAAAGATAGCTGAGATAGAGGTCATGGTTTCTCCTATTTGATAAGCTTATTCTCCGAAAATTTCTTTTTGGAGGCGACGACCAGTAGGGGTGGCAGCGAGTCCACCTTCAGCTGTTTCACGAAAGGCAGTTGGCATGCTTGCTCCTACTTGGTACATGGCATCGATAACTTCATCCACAGGGATTTTAGATTCGATACCTGCCAGGGCCATGTCTGCTGCGATGAAGGCAAAGCTAGCTCCCATGGCATTGCGTTTGACACAGGGAACTTCGACCAAGCCGGCAACAGGGTCACAGATGAGGCCTAGCATATTTTTAATGACAAAGGCAATGGCCTGACTGGCCTGATAAGGTGTTCCACCGGCAGCTAGAGTCAAGGCTGCAGCACTCATAGCAGAGGCCGAACCAACCTCGGCCTGACAGCCACCTTCAGCACCTGAGATAGAGGCATTGTTTGCGATGACTAGTCCAAAGGCACCGGCAGCAAAGAGAAAATCCAGCTGTTGCTCGTGGCTGAGGTCTAATTTTTCAATAGCAGCTGTTAGAACGGAAGGCAGACAGCCAGCACTTCCAGCGGTTGGAGTAGCGCAGACCAAGCCCATTTTGGCATTGTGTTCATTGACTGCGATGGCATTTCGGGCAGCAGAGAGAATCGTGTAATCTGATAGAGTTTTTCCGCTTTTGATGTAGTGATCCAATTTGGCAGCATCTCCACCTGTCAGGCCACTACGAGATTTATTTTCATTGAGTCCGAGTTGGACAGAGGCTTTCATAACTTCTAGATTTCGTTCCATGAGAAGGAGGACTTCTTCACGTTCGCGACCGGTCAATTCAAACTCTGTTGTAATCATGAGTTCTGAGACATTTCCTTGAAAGTCCAGATCTGCTTGCTCGACCAATTCTTTGATAGAATAAAACATGCTTCCTCCTATTTAAAGAAATTGACATTGTGGAGATGAGGAATTTTTCGAATTTCTTCGATGGCCTCATCACAGTTACGACTGTCAACTTCGATAATCATAATAGCTTTTTCACCAGCTTTTTCACGAGTGACATTCATCTGGGCGATATTGATATCATAGCGGGAAAGTGCCTCTGTTACGAGGGCAATCATGCCTGGAATATCTTGATGAACGATGATGATAGTCGGTGTATTCATATTGAGAGAGACGGCAAAGCCATTGAGTTCGGTTACCTGAATATTTCCTCCACCGATAGAAATACCAGTTACGCTGATGGTCTTGTGAGCATTTTTGACGGTAATTTTAGTGGTGTTTGGGTGAGGAGCATTGCTGTCTTTCTGAATGGTCCAGACAATCTTGATGCCACGCTTGTGGGCAATTTCCAGGCTGTTTGGGATTTCAGGATCATCTGTATCCATGCCCAAAATACCTGCAACAAGGGCTAGGTCTGTTCCGTGACCTCGATAGGTTTTGGCAAATGAGTTAAATAGTTGGAATTCGACTTCTGTCGGAGTATCATCAAAAATGGAAGAGACAATCTTCCCAATACGAACAGCACCAGCTGTATGGCTACTAGATGGGCCAATCATAACTGGTCCGATGATATCAAAGACAGATTGAAAACGAAGTGATTTCATCAGTTTCCCCTTATAAAAATTCTTATCTCTATTATATCAAAGAATGAAGGGCTTGGCTTTAATTGTGGATGAAAACCTTTTTACACTACAAATAGCATAAAAAAGCATCTTTTGTAACAAAAAATAGCTTATTTAGGGAAATAAAAAATAATTTTGTAATATTTCTACATAAAAGTGTCAAGAAACGGTAATATTTAAAGGGTATGATAGAACTATAGAAAGAAGGAGAATTTTCAAATATGAAATCAACAACTAAAAAGATTAAAACAACTCTTGCAGGAGTAGCTGCCTTGTTTGCAGTATTTGCTCCATCATTTGTATCTGCTCAAGAATCATCAACTTACACTGTTAAAGAAGGTGATACACTTTCAGAAATCGCTGAAACTCACAACACAACTGTTGAGAAATTGGCAGAAAACAACCACATCGACAACGTTCATTTGATTTATGTTGGCCAAGAGTTGGTTATCGACGGTCCTGTAGCACCTGTTGCAACACCAGCGCCAACTACTTATGCAGCACCAGCAGCTCAAGATGAAACTGTTTCAGCTCCAGCAGCAGAAACTACAGAAGTAGCAGAGGAAGCAGCTCCAGTGGCAAGCGCACCTGCTGCAGAAGAAACTGTTGCTGCAGCAGAAACTTCAGCACCAGCTGCAACTGTAAGTGGATCTGAAGCAGAAGCTAAAGAATGGATTGCACAAAAAGAATCAGGTGGTAGCTATACAGCTACAAACGGCCAATACATTGGACGTTACCAATTGACAGATTCATACTTGAACGGTGACTACTCAGCTGAAAACCAAGAACGTGTAGCAGATGCCTACGTTGCAGGACGTTACGGTTCATGGTCAGCTGCTAAAAACTTCTGGCTTAACAACGGCTGGTATTAAGAAATAACGAACAGAATAATATGAAAAGGTCGAGGAAATCCCTCGACTTTTTTAT